>NZ_PEGG01000009.1 GCF_002737765.1 Caulobacter sp. B11
CCGCAAACTATAACCTTTCAACCAGGCCAGACTACTACAGCGGTCTTCCGCATAGCCATCTACGAAGATGATATCTATGAGGGCAGTGAAATATTCGCGCTTTCGATTGTGAGCGCCACTAACGCGGTCATTGATCTCTCTACGAACGCGAGTCAGTCGGTCGGCTACATAATCGACAATGATCAACCGGCCCGACCGATGGTTCGGTTTGTTGGACCTTGGTCCGATGTATCCGAGGGCGCGGGTTACGCGGAGCGGACTATCGAGCTCTCAAAGGTTTCAAGCGAAATCGTCACGGTTGTTGTTCAAGCGTCATCCTATCGCCAAGGCGACATGGATATTGCGCCGCAAACTATAACCTTTCAACCAGGTCAGACTACAGCGGTCTTCCGCACAGCCATCTACGAAGATGATATCTATGAGGGCAGTGAAATATTCGCGCTTTCGATTGTGAGCGCCACGAACGCGGTCATTGACCTCTCTACGAACGCGAGTCAGTCGGTCGGCTACATAATCGACAATGATCAACCGGCCCGACCGATGGTTCGGTTTGTTGGACCTTGGTCCGATGTATCCGAGGGCGCGGGTTACGCGGAGCGGACTATCGAGCTCTCAAAGGTTTCAAGCGAAATCGTCACGGTTGTTGTTCAAGCGTCATCCTATCGCCAAGGCGACATGGATATTGCGCCGCAAACTATAACCTTTCAACCAGGTCAAACTGCAGCGGTCTTCCGCACAGCCATCTACGACGATGATATCTATGAGGGCAGTGAAATATTCGCGCTTTCGATTGTGAGCGCCACGAACGCGGTCATTGACCTCTCTACGAACGCAAGTCAGTCGGTCGGCTACATACTCGACAATGATCAACCCAGTTTGCGCGTCACGGCCGTCGTCAACGCTCCGGCTTCGATTACGGAAGGCGGAAGCGGCTCGTTGTCCCTCACATTGTTGGAAGTCTCCGCAGTTTCGACGTCCATTACTGTGTCAATGTCCGGCCAGAGCACGGCGACGGGGGCAGACGTACATGTACCTGTCGGCGTCTATTCGCTGAGCGTCGCCCAGTCTCCGGCCGGCCCCTACACGATCGATCTCGGTGCGATTACCGCGCTCAACGACCTGTTGCAGGAAGGTGTCGAAAATGTCGTTCTGACGGTTTCGGCTAGCGGTCAGGTTTTCGCGAACGGCAGCAATACGGCTGTCGTTTCGATCGACTTGCTTGATAACTATCACCCCAACGTCGTTGACGACTTCAACGGCGACGGTCGTAGCGACCTGGCCTGGCGCGAGGCGGGCGGGATGTTCTCGACCTGGCTGATGGCGGCCGGGAATGGCCCGCTGGCGGTGACGCCCAACCAGTTCGTGACCGGCGGCCTCGACAACAGCTGGGCGTTGGGCGCGGCGGCCGATTTCAACGGCGACGGCAAGTCCGACCTGCTGTGGCGCAACGCCGACGGCGCGTTCAGTCTCTGGAACTCGACGGGCACGGGCTTCACCGCCGACGCCGTGGTCGACGGCTCGGTCTCGGCCGACTGGGCCGTGGCGGCGAGCGGCGACTTCAACGGCGACGGCAAGGCGGACCTGATCTTCCGCCACGAGGGCGGGACCTTCACCGAGTGGCAGTCGACCGGGACGGGGTTCAACAAGAACGTCTATGTCAATGGCGGGGTCGACCCGACCTGGAGCCTGGCCGGGGTCGGCGACTTCAACGGCGACGGCAGGGACGACATGGTCTGGCGTCACGACGGCGGCACGTTCAGCCTGTGGACCTCGACCGGCGACGGCTTCGCCGCCAATACCGTGGTCGACGGTTCGGTGTCGGCCGACTGGGCCCTGGCGGCGATCGCCGACTTCAACGGCGACGGCAAGGACGACCTGATCTGGCGCCACGAGGGCGGGATCTTCACCGAATGGCGCTCGAACGGGGCGGGCTTTGACCAGAATGTCTATGTCGACGGCCGGGTGACGCCCGACTGGTCGCTGGAAAGCACCGGCGACTTCAACGGCGACGGCAAGGCCGATCTGCTGTGGCGCCACGACACCGGCATGTTCACCGTCTGGCAGTCGACCGGCGACAGCTTCGCCCTCAACGCCCTGGTCGACACCTCCGTCACCCCCAACTGGGCCCTGGCCTCGGCGGACTACGCTTTGGTCTAGGGGAAAGGCGGGGGGCCTTTTCGCCGCAGTCAGCGCCCGCCTTTCCCGTTGATCCGCCTTACGGCGCTCTGTACCGTCGCTCACCGCTCGCAACCTGCGGGCGCGTGGCGAGGGTCTTGTCGTGTTGAGTTCAAGGGCTCTGAGCAAGCCGGTCATCGACCGGGACACCGGCGCGGACGAGACGGCTCAGGCCTTGGTTGGCGACTCCCTGCTCTATGCGTCGGCCCTCGTTCCGGCCGGGGAGCGGGGCGGGACGGCCGCGAACGGCAAGCCCAGCCTGACCATCACCCAGGCGGGCTTTCACCTGATCGGCGGCGAGCCCGGCTGGTCGGGCGCCCTGGGCGTCGGCTACACGGTCACCTACGCCTTCCGGGCGAGCGAACCGGCCACCATGCCTGACGGGGTGACGGGGTTCAGCCAGTTCACCGAGGCCCAGATCATTCAGGCCGAGCGGGCGCTGCAGTCCTGGGCGGATGTGGCCAATATCACCTTCGTGCGGGTCGGGGCCGGGGTCAGCGGCGAGGGCGCCTATTCCAACAGCGCCAGCATCCTGTTTGGCAATTACAGCGACGGCGAGCCGGGAGCGGCGGCTTTCGCCTACTATCCGGGAAACCCCTCGTTCGCGTCGGCTTCCGGCGATGTCTGGATCAACTCGACCTCCAGGTCGAACCAGACGCCGACCATGACCTATTATGGGGCCATGACCCTGGTGCACGAGATCGGCCACGCGATCGGTCTGGCCCATCCCGGAAAATACGACGCCACGGACAAGGTCACCTTCACCTATGCCGCCGACGCCGGCTATTTCGAGGATTCCACCCAGTACACGGTGATGAGCTATTTTTCGGAGAGCAACACCGGGGCCAACTATCGCGGATTTCACCCCTCGGTGCCGATGCTCGACGACATCTCCGCAGCCCAGCAGGAATATGGCGCCAACCTGACCACGCGGACCGGCGACACCACCTACGGCTTCAATTCCAACGCCGACCGGGCCTGGTTCACCACGGTCGGCGGGTTCAACCTGATCTTCGCGGTGTGGGACGCCGGCGGCGTCGATACCTTTGATTTCTCTGGCTTTCAGCGGATCGATCTGGGCGAGGGCAATTTCTCCAATGTCGGCGGACTGACCGGCAATGTCTCCATCGCCCTGGGCGCCCAGATCGAAAATGCCATCGGCGGCAGCGCCGCGGACGTCATCCTCGGCAACGGCCTCGGCAATGAGTTGCGTGGCAACGCCGGGGCTGATCGCATCGAGGGCGGGGCGGGCGATGACCTGCTGCTGGGCGGCGCGGGGGCCGACACCCTCGTCGGCGGGTCCGGTTCGGATCGCTTTTTTGGCGCGCTGACCGATCTGGCGGGCGACACGATCCTGGACTTCGCCCGCGGCGACGAGCTGCAGATCGCCGACGCCAGTTTCGCCAGCTTCGTGTTTTCGCGCAACGGCGCGGCCCTCACCCTGGGCGGGGGCGCGACCCTGACCCTGGCCGGCGATCCGTTCGGCCTGATGATCGCCGTCGCGGCCGCCGGCGGCGGGGTCAGCCTGTCGATCGCCGAGGCCCTGAACGCCCGCAACGCCTTCGTCGCGGATTTCAACGGCGATGGGCGCGATGACCTGGCCTGGCGGGCCAGCGACGGGGCGTTTTCGACCTGGACGATCGATCTTGGCGGCCCCGGGCCGGCGGTGGATCGTGACGTGTTCGTGGAGTCCGGCGTCGATCTGAGCTGGGCGATCGGCGCGATCGCCGACTTCAACGGCGACGGCAAGTCCGACCTGCTCTGGCGCCATGACGGCGGCCTGTTCAGCCTCTGGCGCTCGACCGGCGAGGGCTTCGCCGCCAATACCTATGTCAACGGGTCCGTGGGGGCGGACTGGTCCCTGGCGGCGACGGGCGACTTCAACGCCGATGGCCGGGCCGATCTGATCTGGCGCCATGAGGGCGGACTGTTCACCGTCTGGCGGTCGAACGGTGAGAGCTTCGAACAGAACGTCTATGTCGATGGCGGGGTCGATCCGTCCTGGCAGTTGATCGCCACCGGCGACTATGACGGCGACGGCGCCGATGACCTGCTCTGGCGCAGCGCCTCGGGCGGCTTCACTGAATGGCGATCAAACGGCGCCGGCTTTACGAGCAATGTCTATGTCGACTTCACCCTGGATGCGACCTGGCACCTGGACGGCGGCGGCGACTTCAATGGCGATGGACGTGACGATCTGATCTGGCGGCGGGATGACGGCCTGTTTTCACAATGGCTGTCGACAGGCGATGGTTTCGAGAAGAACGTCTATGTCAGCGGCGCGGTCGGAACCGACTGGTCGCTGGACAGCACCGGCGACTTCAACGGCGACGGCAAGGCCGACCTGTTGTGGCGACACGACCAGGGAACCTTCACGATCTGGGAGTCCACCGGGGCGGGGTTCGAGATGAACGTTCTGGTCGACGGCTCGCGGGACGCCCATTGGGCCCTGGCGGCCAAGGACTATGCTTTCCTCTGACCGACGCTGGCCAGGCCAGGAACAAGATTCCGCTGAATGCGGACACAGGAGTCGCATGCCCAATACCGTCGCTGAAAAGCCCCACGTCCTGATTTCCCACCAGATGCTGTCTCCGCTGCAGGCGGTTCTTGAGGCCAGCTACCAGGTTCATCGGTTGTGGGACTATCCAGACCGTCTGGCCTTCCTTCAGGGGCCCGGCCAGCAGGTGCGGGCCATTGTCCATGCCGGCGAGATGGCCCTGGGCAAGGACCTGCTGTCGGAGATGCCGCTTCTGGGGCTGATCGCCTGTGTCAGCGTCGGCTATGACGGCGTCGACGTGCCCTGGTGCAAGGATCGCGGCATCGCCGTGACCCACTCCACCGGCCTCAACGCCGGGGACGTGGCCGACCATGCGGTCGGACTTCTGTTGGCTGCCTGGCGGGGGATTGTCGAGGGCGACGGCAAGCTGCGTGCCGGGGGCTGGACGCAGGCCGACCGGATGAGCCCGCGCCATGGGCTGAAGGGCCGAACCGTCGGCATCGTCGGCCTGGGCCATATCGGCGAGGCCGTGGCGCGCCGCGTGGCCGCCTTCGAGATGAAGGTCGCCTGGTGGGCGCCCCGTCCCAAGGCGACCGAGCTCCCGCGCGCCGAGAGCCTGATGGCCTTGGCCCGCGACAGCGACATCCTGGTGATCTGCGCCCGGCCCGACCCGACCAACCACCACCTGATCGACCAGGCGGTGATCGAGGCCCTGGGGCCGCAGGGTCTTCTGGTCAATGTGGCGCGCGGCGCGCTGATCGATGAGGACGCGATGATCGCGGCGTTGAAGGACGGCCGCCTGGGCATGGCGGCGCTCGACGTGTTCGAGCAGGAGCCCACGCCCGCCGCGCGCTGGGCCGACGTGCCCCGCACCGTCTTGACCCCGCACACCGCCGGCGCGACCCTCGACAGCATTCCGGCCATGGTCGGGCTGACGCTTGAAAACCTCAGGCGCTATTTTCTGGGCGAGCCGCTGGCCTCGCCCGTGGGGAGCTGACCATGGCCAAGGTCCTGGGACTGGGCGGGATATTCTTCAAGGCGGCCGATCCGGTCGCGGTGCGCGAATGGTATGCACGGGTGCTGGGTTTCGAGGTTCACGACTGGGGCGGGGTGGTGTTCGATCACCCTGGGGTCGGCAAGGCCAACTGGTCGCCGTTCGCGGCTGACACCCGGTATTTCGAGCCGTCGCAGGCGGCCTTCATGATTAATTTCATCGTTGATGATCTGGAGGGCGTCCTGGCCAAGGCCGCCGCCGAGGGCGTGGAACCCACCGGCCGGCAGGACGAGGACATGGGGCGTTTCGCCTGGCTTCTGGACCCGGCAGGGGTCAAGATTGAGCTCTGGGAGCCCGCCAAGGCCGAGGCCGAGGCATAAAATCGGCTTGCCAAATCGGACATAAAGATATCTTTATGTCCCCATGAGGCTGACCGCGGATCAAGTTGTCGACGTGCTGCGCGCGGCGGGGGAAACCACCCGGCTGCGGGTGCTGGCCCTGCTGGCCGTCGACGAACTTTCGGTGCTGGAACTGTGCCGGATCCTCGACCAGAGTCAGCCGCGGGTCTCGCGTCATCTCAAGCTTCTGGCCGAGGCCGGTCTGGTCGAGCGGTTCCCCGACGGGGCCTGGGTGTTCTATCGCCTGGCCAGCAAGTCGCCGGGCCGCAGCCTGGTGCGCCAGGCGCTCGACCTGATCGCTCCCGATGATGAGGTCGTGTGTCGCGACGCCGAGCAACTGTCGGCCGTGCGGTCCGAGCGGTCCGCCGGGGCCCAGGCCTATTTCGCCCGCAACGCCGATCGCTGGAACGAGATCCGCTCGCTCTATGTCGACGAGGCCGAGGTCGAGGCGGCGATCCTGAAGGCCGCCGGACAAGGTCCGTTCGACGAGTTTGTCGACCTGGGCGCCGGGGCGGGGCGGATGCTGACCCTGCTGGGCGGCCGGGCAGGCGCGTCCCTGGGCCTGGACCTGTCGCAGCAGATGCTCAACATCGCCCGCGACGAGGTGGCCAAGGCCGGACTGACGCGCTGCGAGCTGCGACACGGCGACATCTTCGCCACCGGCCTGCCGGGCGGCTGCGCCGACCTGGTGACCGTGCATCAGGTCCTGCACTATCTGGGTGATCCGGCCTCCGCCGTGGCCGAGGCCGCGCGCCTGGTGGCCCAGGGCGGGCTGCTGCTGATCGCCGACTTCGCGCCGCATGACCACGAGTTCCTGCGCGAGGCGCATCAGCATCGCCGCCTGGGCTTTTCCGACGCCGAGATCATCGCCTGGATCGAGGCCTCGGGCCTGACCCTGGAAAGCAATATCGCCCTGCCGCCGGCCAGCGCCGAGGGGCTGACCGTCAAGATCTGGACCGGTCGGCGGCCCGCCGTCGCCCAGGCCGAAAGGACCGCCGCATGACCTTGCCGCCCATTGCCCCGACCGGCCGCCGCGTCATCGGCCCCGTCGCCCTTGCGGGCGAGCGCACCGACCGTCCGCGCGTGTCGTTCGAGTTCTTCCCGCCCAAGACCCCAGCCATGGAAGACAGCCTGTGGCAGGCCATCACCCGCCTGGCCCCGCTGGATCCGGCCTTCGTCTCGGTGACCTATGGGGCCGGCGGCTCGACCCGCGAGCGCACCCACCGGACGGTCAAGCGCATCCTTGAGGAAACCAGCCTCAAGCCCGCCGCCCACCTGACCTGCGTCGGCGCCAGCCGCGCCGAGGTCGATGAGGTAATCCGCGAATATTGGCAGACCGGCGTGCGGCACATCGTGGCCCTGCGCGGCGATCCGCCTCCGGGCGAGGGCGGCCTCGGCGCCGTCTATGTCCCGCGCGAGGACGGCTATCGCAACGCCACCGAACTGACCCAGGCCCTGCGCGCGGTGGCCCCGTTCGAGGTTCTGGTCGGCGTCTATCCGGAGAAGCATCCGGAGAGCCCGTCCTTCGAGCATGACATCGATGTGCTGAAGGCCAAGATCGACGCTGGCGCGACCCTGGGGATCAGCCAGTTCTTCTTCGACATCGACGCCTTCCTGCGGTTCAACGACCGGGTGCTAGCCGCCGGGATCACCATCCCGATCGTGCCGGGCATCATGCCGGTGACCAATTTCAACGGTCTGAAGAAGATGTCGGCCGCCTGCCAGACGACGATCCCGGGCTGGCTGGCCAACCTTTTCGAGGGTCTGGACGGCGACGCCGAGACCCGTCGCCTGATCGCCTGCTCGGTGGCCGCCGAGATGTGCGCCAAGCTGCAGGAGCAGGGGTTCAAGGACTTCCACTTCTACACGCTCAACCGCGCCGACCTGGTCTATGCGATCTGTCGGGTGCTCGGCCTGCGGGAAACGGCCTCGGTCGCGGAGATCGCGGCATGAGGCGCCTGGCCCTGATCCTGTGCGGTCTGTTCGCCCTGGTCGCCGTCACGGCAGCCCGGGCCGATGACTGGCCGCCGGCCGCCTGGAGCAAACCCTTCAAGCCCTACCGGGTGGTCGGCAACATCTACTATGTCGGCTCCGAGGGGCTGTCGTCCTACCTGATCGCCTCGTCCGAGGGGCATGTGCTGCTCGACGCGGGCATGTCAGCCGAGGGGGCCAGGCTGGTCGAGCGCAATATCGTCGCCCTCGGCTTCAGGCTTTCGGACGTGAAGATCCTGATCAATACCCACGCCCACTACGACCACGCCGGCGGCCTGGCCCAGCTGAAGGCCGATACGGGCGCCAAGCTCTATGCCTCGTCGCAGGACAGGCCGGCCCTCGAGAAGGGCCGGCATTTCGGCGACAACGAAAACGGCCTGACGGCCTTTCCGGCCGTGAAGGTGGATCGCGCCATCAGCGACGGTCAGACCGTGAAACTGGGCGAGACCCAGTTGAAGGCCTATCTCACCCCCGGCCACACGATCGGCGGCACGACCTGGACGACGACGGTGACCGAGCGCGGACGCCCCCTGAAGGTGGTGTTCTTCAACTCGATCTCGGTGGCGGGCAACGCCCTGGTCGGTAACCGGACCTACCCGAAGATTGTGGCCGACTACCGCTCGACCTTCGCCAAGCTGAAGGCGCTGCCGGCCGACGTCTTCCTGCCGGCTCACGAGGAGCAGGGCGGCCTGGTGGCCAAGCGCAAGCGGTTCCTGGGCGGCGATCTCAACGCCTTCATCGATCCGACCGAGATGGGCCGCTTCGTCGCGGCGTCTGAAAAAGCCTTCAACATCGAGCTGGCGCGCCAGCAGGGAGCGGCCAAATGACCGACCTCACCACCCGTGCCGGGCGCGTTGCCGCCCTCAAGGCCGCCGCCAAAGAGCGCGTGCTGATCCTCGACGGCTCCTGGGGCGTGATGTTCCAGAAGAAGAAGCTGGCCGAGGCCGACTACCGCGCCGAGCGTTTCGCCGACTATGACGGCCAGATGAAGGGCAATAATGACGTCCTGTGCCTGACCCGGCCGGATCTGGTGGCCGAGCTGCACGACGCCTATTTCAGCGCCGGCGCCGACATCTCCGAGACCAACACCTTCTCCGGCACCACCATCGCCCAAGCCGACTATCGGCTCGGCGAAAAGGATGTCTGGGACATCAATTACGAGGGCGCGCGGATCGGACGGTCTGTCGCCGATCGCTGGAACGCCGAGAACCCGGCCCGTCCCAAGTTCATCGCCGGCTCGATCGGCCCGCTGAACGTGATGTTGTCGATGTCGTCGGACGTCAATGATCCGGGCGCGCGCAAGGTGACCTTCGATCAGGTCTATGCAGCCTATCGCCAGCAGGTCTCGGCCCTGTACGACGGCGGTGTCGACCTGTTCCTGGTCGAGACCATCACCGACACGCTCAACTGCAAGGCCGCGATCAAGGCGATCATGGACCTGCGCGACGAGGGCCACGAGGAGCTGCCGATTTGGATCAGCGGCACCATCACCGACCGCTCGGGCCGCACCCTGTCGGGCCAGACGGCCGAGGCCTTCTGGAACTCGATCAAGCACTGCAAGCCATTCGCTGTCGGCTTCAACTGCGCCCTGGGGGCCGACCTGATGCGCCCGCACATCGCCGAGATGGCCCGCATCGCCGATACGCTTGTCGCCGCCTATCCCAATGCCGGCCTGCCCAACGCCATGGGCGAATATGACGAGGAGCCGCACCAGACCGGCCACGCCCTGCACCAGTGGGCGGCCGACGGCTTGGTGAACATCCTGGGCGGTTGTTGCGGCACGACGCCGGACCACATCCGTCACGTGGCTGAAGCCGTCGCCGGCGTGAAGCCGCGCGCCATTCCCGAGCGTCCCCGAGCCATGCGCCTGGCGGGCCGAACCCTTCGAACTGGTGGGCTGATCATGAGCGCCTGGGCTCCCGGACCGTTCGACAACGAAGAAGCGGCCGATTTCATCGATGACCTGGCCGAGGCACCTGACTGGCGCATGGTCGTCACGCTGATGGATCACGCTGCCGGCGTCAGCGGCTATCTGGAAGAGGCCGACGCGGAGCTGGCCGTGGCCGCCGCCGCCGTGGTCGCTTCGTGCGTCGGGGCGGGGTCGGTTCTGCCTGACAGCCATACCGACCTGAAGTCCACACTGGGCAAGCCGCCGGAAGGCGCGGCCCATCTGGCGCGCCGGGCCCTGGCCCGCGTGGTCGGTCCGGCCTCGGAGCTCGACGAAACCTGGCAGGAGGGCGAGGACCACGATGCGTGGCTGACCCAGATCGCCGGGCTGCAGAGTTTGTTGGGCGGTCAGTCGTGACGGCGCCTGACTGGTACGCTGATTGGCGTCACGATGCCTTTCACGAGCTGATGGCGAAGCAGGAAGAGATGAACGAGCGCTACCAGACGAAGGTCTGGCCGCGTTACGACTATGACCTCGACGCCGGTACGCTGACCTTTTCGGATTCTACAGGCCCCAGGGTGGTCGCCGATATTCAGATCGTGGGCACCACGGCCAAGAACGATTGGCTCTGGTCTTGGGCCAATTCACATTGGCCACCCTCGTGTGCCGAGGACTTGCAGCGTGTCAGGTCGTTCGGCGAGGAACATGGCATCGACGAACTGACCTCGGAAACTCTCGAGAGTGACGATCTCAACGCCTTGGGATGGGAGATGGCTGCGGTGTCCGCTCGCATACTTGGTGCTGTCGGCGCCTATCGACCGCCGCGTGAAAGTGGCGGTGGTCTCTTCTTCATCTATCGTTCAATTAGGCTCGTAAGCTAATGCGTCCCGTCTTCGTAAACATCGGTGAGCGCACCAACGTCACCGGCTCGGCCAAGTTCAAGAAGCTGATCATCGAGGGCGACTATCCAGCCGCCCTGTCGGTGGCCCGCCAGCAGGTCGAGGCCGGGGCCCAGGTCATCGACGTCAACATGGACGAGGGCCTGCTCGACTCCAAGCTGGCCATGGTCACCTACCTGAACCTGATGGCGGCCGAGCCCGACATCGCGCGGGTGCCGGTGATGATCGACAGCTCCAAGTGGGAGGTGATCGAGGCGGGCCTGAAGTGCGTGCAGGGCAAGGCCATCGTCAACTCGATCTCCATGAAGGAGGGCGAGGCCAAGTTCATCGAACAGGCCAAGCTTTGCCTGCGCTATGGCGCGGCCGTGGTGGTCATGGCCTTTGACGAGCAGGGCCAGGCCGACACCGCCGCCCGCAAGATCGAGATCTGCGAGAAGGCCTACAAGATCCTCGTCGACAAGGTGGGCTTCCCGCCGGAAGACATCATCTTCGACCCCAATATCTTCGCCGTGGCGACCGGGATCGAGGAGCACGACAACTACGCCGTCGATTTCATCGAGGGCGCGCGCGAGATCAAGAAGCGCTGCCCCTATGCCCGGATCTCGGGCGGGGTGTCGAACGTCTCGTTCAGCTTCCGTGGCAACGAGCCCGTGCGCCGGGCCATCCACTCAGTGTTCCTGTACCACGCCATCGCGGCGGGCATGGACATGGGCATCGTCAACGCCGGCGACCTGCCGGTCTATGACACCCTGGATCCGGAGCTGCGCGAGGCTGTCGAGGACGTGATCCTCAACCGGCCGCAGCGGACCAATGTCTCCAACACCGAGCGCCTGGTCGATCTGGCCCCGCGCTACAAGGGCGACAAGAGCCAGGTCCAGACCGCCAATCTGGAATGGCGCAAGGGCAGCGTGAACGAGCGCATCACCCACGCCCTGGTCAACGGCATCACCCAATTCATCGAGGCTGACACCGAGGAAGCCCGCCTGTCGGTCGAGCGGCCCCTGCACGTGATCGAAGGCCATCTGATGGACGGCATGAACGTGGTCGGCGACCTGTTCGGCTCGGGCAAGATGTTCCTGCCCCAGGTGGTCAAGTCGGCCCGCGTCATGAAGCAGGCCGTGGCCTGGCTGGAGCCGTTCATGGAGGCCGAAAAGGCCGGCAAGCCGCGCGAGCAGGCCGGCCGCATCCTGATGGCCACGGTCAAGGGCGACGTCCACGACATCGGCAAGAACATCGTCGGCGTGGTCCTGCAGTGCAACAATTACGAGGTCATCGACCTGGGCGTCATGGTCCCCGCCGACCGTATCCTCGACGAGGCGCGCAAGCACAACGTAGACATGATCGGCCTGTCGGGCCTGATCACCCCGTCGCTGGACGAGATGGTGTTCGTGGCCTCGGAAATGGAGCGCCAGGGCTTCACCATCCCGCTGCTGATCGGCGGCGCCACCACCAGCCGCACCCACACCGCGGTCAAGATCGAGCCGGCCTATCACAAGGGTTCGACCACCTATGTGCTGGACGCCAGCCGCGCCGTGGGCGTGGTCTCGGGCCTGTTGTCGGCCAGCGAGCGCGACCGTCTGCAGGCCGAGACCCGCACCGAATATGTCCGCATCCGCGAGCAATATGCGCGGGGTCTGACCGCCAAGGCCCGCACCGGCATCGCTGAAGCGCGGCAGAAGAAGTTCGCCATCGACTGGGACGGTTATACGCCGCCCAAGCCGTCCTTCATCGGCACGCGCACCTTCGAGCCGACCCTGGCCGAGCTCGTGCCCTTCATCGACTGGTCGCCGTTCTTCGCCAGCTGGGAGCTGATCGGCCGCTTCCCGCAGATCCTTGAGGACGACGTGGTCGGCGAGGCCGCGACCGAACTTTATCGTGAAGCCCGCGAGATGCTCGACAAGGTCGTCGCCGAGAAGTGGTTCGGGGCCAAGGGCGTGATCGGCTTCTGGCCGGCCCAGGCCCAGGGTGACGACATCGTTCTCTATACGGATGAGAGCCGCGATGTGGAGCTGTCGCGCCTGCACACCCTGCGCCAGCAGATGGACAAGGGGGCCGGCAAGACCAACGCGGCCCTGGCCGACTTCGTCGCGCCGGTGGGGCAGGGGCCCGACTATGTCGGCGCCTTCGCCGTCACCGCCGGTCATGGCGAGGACGAGATCGTCAAGCGGTTCAAGGACGCCGGCGACGACTACTCAGCCATCATGGCCAGCGCCCTGGCCGACCGTCTGGCCGAGGCCTTCGCCGAGTGGCTGCACTACAAGGCCCGGGTCGAGCTGTGGGGCTACGCCGCCGATGAGGCGGCCGACGCCGACCACATGATCGCCGAAAAGTACCAGGGCATCCGCCCGGCCCCCGGCTATCCGGCCCAGCCCGATCACACCGAGAAGGGCACGCTGTTCCGGCTTCTGGACGCCACCGCCCAGACCGGCATGATCCTGACCGAAAGCTACGCCATGAGCCCTGGCGCGGCGGTTTCAGGCCTCTATTTCAGCCACCTCAAGAGCCACTATTTCGGAGTCGGCAAGGTGGATCTGGACCAGGTCGAGGACTATGCCCACCGCAAGGGCTGGGACCTGGCCAAGGCCGAGAAATGGCTGTCGCCGATCCTCAACTACGACCCAGGCGCGCGGGCGCGGGAGGCGGCGGCCTAAGGGCCGCACATCAGCGAAGGCCTTGTGCCGCGACCTCAGTCGGCGATGACGGAGTAGCGGGCCAAGTTGGCCGCGATCGCGCCGTGATGGTACCTGTCGTGCGACGTGAAGACGGCCATCCTGCCAGCCAGGCGGACGAGCGGACAGAAGCTTTCGACGATGTGGTAGGCGGGCCGGTTTGCGTAGTCGTCGAACAGGATGGGCGTTCCAGGGCGGCTATGCATGAGGCTGGCCAGGAAACTTGCCACCCGGAACCGCCCGTCGATCAAGACGACATCGGGTGTCACGCCCAGCTTGTGGGCCTTGAGCCATGGAGCCTGACTGTAGCTGAAATAGCGTCGGAAATGCTTGTCGGTCGCCGGTCGTCCCCACTCGCCCACCTCGCCGAGGTCGCAATGGATCAGATTGCAGTCCTTGGGGCGGTCGAGCTGGCCGCCGACTTCCGTCAGCCAGCGCTGATCCGTATCGACCGAGATGACGGTGTGGACGTCGAGGACATTGATCGCATAGACGGTGCTGGCTCCGGATCCGTATTCGACGAAGACATCGGCTCCCTTAAGCGCGCTTTGGAAACAGGCCAGACCTTCCGATTCCATCAAGGGGGTGGCCGGGATCTTTGGGCTTGTGAGCGTCATCATGGCTGGATCGCGCCTCCGTCAACGGTTGGCAGTTCCCGAATGGCGGCCCCAGAGCGGGCGGCAGGAACCTGTTGAGAACGCCACCGGCGCTTAACACGACATGAGCAGCCCGTTGGACACGTGACACATGGTCGCTGGGGCGGCTTTCTGGCCACCCGTTCGAGACCTTCACATGTCTCAAGGGGAGGCGGGCCGCTCCCGCGCCTACCAAACCGGATTGACCCAAGGTTGCAAAACCCGCCATTCTGGACTTGGCCGCCACGTCGCGGCCGGGGGCTATTCGGGGGACGATATGGACGACGCACAGGCGCCCGCGCCGGGCGAGACGATGACCTTTGGCCAGACGATCGCGCCGGCCGGGTTCATCGGGCTGAGCCTCAAGAACGCCCTGCTCAACATCGTGACCCTGACCCTGTACCGCTTCTGGGCCAAGACCGAGGTGCGCAAGCGTCTGTGGTCGAAGATCACCCTGAACGGCGAGCCCTTCGAATATACCGGCAAGGGCAAGGAGCTGTTCCTTGGCTTCCTGCTGGCCCTGGTCATCCTCGGCGTGCCCTACCTGGCGCTGGTCCTGGCGATCCAGTTCCTGCACCCGCTGTTCGCCCTGCTGATCTTCCCGCTCTATTTCGGCCTGTTCGTCCTGATCGGCAGCGCCATCTTCCTGGCCTTCCGCTACATGGCCAGCCGCACCAACTGGCGGGGCGTGCGCTTTCAGCTCAAGGGCTCGCCGGCCAAGTACGGCTGGTCCTATCTGGGCTATAGCCTGCTGACCGGGATCACCCTGGGCTGGTTCGCGCCGTCCATGTCGATGCGCCTGGCCGAAAAGCTGTGGGGCGGACTGTCGTTCGGCGACCAGAAACTGCGCTGGGTGCGTTCGACCAAGGAGGGGCTCTATGGCCCGTTCGCCATCGCCTGGGTGGTCGGCATCGTCGGCTATTTCGTGTTGTTCGCCGCCATCGTGGCGAATGCGCAGTCGATGGTCGCGGGCGCCGAGGCGGAATCCATGCCGCGCGTTGAAGCGATCTTGGCCATCTATGGCTATGCCCTGATCTACGCCGTCGTGCTGATGATCGCCTCGGCCCCCTATCACGCCGCCGTGCTGCGCACGATCGCCGCCTCGATCCGTCTGGGCGACGCGCGCTTCACCCTGAAGGTCAAGGCCGGCGAGCTGATCGTCCTGACCCTGACCAACATCCTGCTGCTGATCGTCACCCTGGGCTTCCTGACCCCGGTGATTAGCGCGCGCACGGCGAAGTTCCTGGTCTCCCGGCTGTCGAGCGAGGGGGAGGCGCCGCTCTCGGCGGCCCTGCAGGCTCCGCGCGGTCCCAAGACCGGCGAAGGCCTGGCCGACGCCTTTGACATCTCGCCGTTCTGATGGACGCCGCGCTCTTTGACGGCCGAAGCGCCCGGGACTGGCCCGGGCGCGTCTCCCTCGAGGGTGACCGATTGGTCGCCGCCAGCCTGGCGACCGACGGCGACGGACGGCCCTGCGTCGAGATCGACTGGCCGCTGGCCCTGGTGATCCAGAGCGATCACGGCGAGGGGCGTTACCGGCTGTCACGCGAGGGCCAGGACGCGCGGCTGGTCGTGGACGCCCAGGCCTGGCGGGCCCTGTCGGGCCGGTCGGCCGGCGCGATCCATCGCCGCGAGCACGGCACGCCCTGGCGGGTGGTCGGGTGGCTGACGGCCGCCGGACTGGCGACGGCGGGGTTCGTGTTCATCGGCGTGCCGTTGGCGGCCCAGCCCCTGGCGCGGTGGACGTCGCCAGAGCTTGAAGCCCGCTTCGGCGCCAATATGGAGGCCCAGCTGTCGGTCGGCTTCCGGCCTTGCAAGGGTGATCCGCGCGCCGCCGCCGTGCTGTCCGATCTGGGTGAGACCCTGGCCGCCGGCGCCGACACGGCTTTTCCGATCCGGGTGAAGGCTGTGCGGGCCCCGTTCGTCAACGCCTTCGCCCTGCCGGGCGGCGCGATCCTGGTCACCGACGATTTGATCGCCCAGGCGGGCTCGTCGGACGAACTGGCCGCCGTGATCGCCCACGAAATCGCTCACGTCGAGAAGCGCCACGTCATGCAGGCGGCCTGGCGCTCGATGGGCGCGGGTCTGGTGCTGGACGCGGTGGTCGGGGGCGGTTCGGGCGCGGGCCAGCAGGCGGTGTTGCTGGCGGGCGGCTTCGCCGACCAGCGCTTCAGCCGCGACCTGGAGACCGAGGCCGATGTGCGGGCGATCCAGCTGCTGGCGCGACATCGGATCTCCACCCAGGGCATGGCCGACTTCTTCGGGCGCATGGCCGACCGCAAGTCCGATCCCAAGCTGCGCAAGGCGGCCGAATGGTTCGCGACCCACCCCGACACCGGCGAGCGGGCCGACCGAGCCAGTCGCGCGGCGAGGCCGGGGCGACCGGCGCTGTCCCAGACGGACTGGGCCTTGCTCAAGCGGGTCTGTCGTTCGCCGCGGCCCACGGCCAGGGCTTCGACGACACCGACCCCGTAGGACTCGCCTTTCGGAGGATGATCGGCGCATCCTCCACGCAACGACGCCCTGAGCGTCGAGCGATAGTCGGGGGCGGAAGATGATCGAGGATGGCGTCAGCCGTCGCGCGCTGGGCGCGTTGATGGCCGGAGGCATGGA
>NZ_PEGG01000010.1 GCF_002737765.1 Caulobacter sp. B11
GACTCTCGCTTCATCTCGGCCCGGACCGATGGCCTGTTCGCCGGACAGCGGCGACACTTGCAGTTGGGAATTCGCTGGGGTCGCTAGCCCGTAACAGCCGAGAGCGGAGAGTGGGCTTTGTCCGCCCAAATTCGCGGACGCCGTTTTCAGCCGCCAGCGTCGGACGATGAAGAGCTCTTTCCGACATTTTGACAGCTCCCTCGCGGTGATCGGCCTCGTGGTCATGATGTACCGGCGCGATCCGCTATCGCTACTGAGGGTGGCGGACCTGTTGTTCGAGCGCGGCATCGACATTCGCCATGAGACGGTCAGGCTCTGGTGGAATCGGTTTGGAAGACACGCCCAAGAAGCCCAGATCGGCGCCCGCCACCGTCCACGCCCCCCTCAACCCGAAGCGCCACCGCGTCCGCCGCGAAATATTCAAGCCAAGACGCTCGGTCGCCCTGGCCGCGTGGCGCGCCATCATGGCCCAAAGGCCGGTCGGGTTTGGGTCTGCGGCATGTTGCCTGAGACAGGTTAGGGTTGGACTGACAGCACCGTTACCGCTGATGCTGCAGAAATCGATCTTCTTGGGACGCCTCCGTGAACGACCATTCCGATCTGGCCGCGCTTGAAAAACTCAAGACTCGCATTCAAGGGCTGCGCGCCAAGACCACGGACAACGGCTGCACCGAAGGCGAAGCGCTTTCCGCCGCCGCCAAGGTCGCCGAATTGCTCGATCGCCACGACCTGTCGCTGACCGACGTCGAGATCCGCGACGCGCCCTGTGAGCGGCGCGACTTCGAGACTCATCGCAACAAGCGCATTCCGCTGGACGATTGCATCGGCGCCATCGCGAACTTCTGCGATTGCCGGGTCTGGCGCGAGAAGACCCCGGCGGGCGAGGCGCGATACGTCTTTTTTGGCCTGCGCTCCGATATCGAAGTCGCGCACTACCTGACCGAATTGATCGATAGCGCGGTTCGGTCCGAGCTCGGCCGCTACAAGACCACCGCCGACTATCGGCGGTTCCGCCACCAGGAGCGACACCTGGCGAACGCGTCCTTCGCCCTGGGAATGGTCGCGTCCATCGCTGACAAATTGACAGCGATGAAGGCCCGGCGCGACCAGGCCAACACCGGCGCCGGGCGTGATCTTGTCGTCCTCAAGGCGTCGGTCGTGGACGCTGAGCTGGACAAGCTCAAACTGACCATGACGACGGTGCGCCGCCCAACACGCAGGGTATCGCCAGTGGCCTACGACGCTGGCGACGCCGCAGGCGCGTCCTTGGCCCTGGATCCAGCGCTCCGGCAACCGTGACCTCTCATAGCCATCTCCGGAACGGCCGCCTTGGCCGAGCGACGCGCCGTTGGCGCGCGGCCAAGCCGCATCTGGCGATGAACGCCATTTTCCAAATCAACTTGCTCGGGCGCGGGCGCCGTGACGTGCTTGTCCTGGCGGATCAGCCGATGATCTGTTCTTCCGTGGACGCTGATCGCTTCAGTCGTCGGCGGCTTCCCTCCCCCGTCAGAACAACGCGGATCGGGCGCCGCCAGAACGAGACGGCTTCGGTTACGGGCATTGAAGGCCTATCTAGCCAAGCCAGGACTCCGCCGCCCTCTCGACACAGGGGAAAGCGCACGCGGACCGCGTGATGCAGCAAAGGAACAGGATGCGAGCGACTTCAAGACCGGTTCTTTTCCTCGCGGCGGCGGTTCTGGCCGTCGCCGTGACGGCTTGGGTCGTGGTGTCGCGACGGCCGGCGGAGGTCACGGTTCTGCAGATCAGGCCCGAGACCGTCGAGCAGGCGCTGTCTGTCGTCGGCCGTGTCCGTCCGACGCAGCTCATCCAGGTTTCATCGCCCAATCCCGGCCAGGTCGTTCGCCTGCTTCACGACGACGGCGACCGGGTCGCGGCGGACGATCCGCTGGCGGTTATCCTGGCGACCGTGGAACAGGCCCAGACCGAGGTCGATGTCGCGCGCGAGCGGGCAGCGCAGGCCGCGGCGACGGAAGCCCAGCTCAACTATCAGCGCACCCGTATCCTGCACGACCGTGGCTTCGCCGCCAAGGCGGCGCTAGACGCCGCGCGCGCAAGCCTGGACACGGCGAAGGCCAATGTGGCGGCCGCCTCCGCCTCGGTGCGCGCCTCGGCGGAGCGGGCGCGGGAGTTCATCATTCGCGCGCCCATGGCCGGGGTGGTGCTGGTTCGGCCCATCGACAATGGCCAAGTCGTCGCGGCGGGCCAAACCCTTTTTGAGCTGGGCTCCGCGACGGGCATCGAGATCCGCGCCGAGGTGGAGGAAGCCTACGCCGATACACTGAGGCCCGGTCAAATGGCCCGCGCCGCCCTGTCAGGGTCGGCGGATATCTTTCAGGCTCGTGTGACCGAGGTTTCGCCCAGGGTCGATTCCAGCACGGGGGCGCGCACGGTGCGGTTGGCGGCCGATGGCGCTCAGGGCCTTTCGCCCGGCCGCTCGGTTGACGTGACCATCGTCGCTCAGCGACGCAAGGCCGTGGTCGTGCCGCGTAGCGCCGTTCTGGACGCGACCGCCGCCCCCAAGGTCTATGTGGTGGACGCCAAGGCCATCGTACGGGTTCGGCCAATCACCGTGGCGCGTTGGCCCTCGGTCAACGCGATCGTTGAAAGCGGTCTTCAAGTCGGGGACCGGGTGGTGCTCGAGCCCGGCGCGACAAGGCCCGGGGCCCGTATCCGCCCCGTGGCCGCGAAGTCGGGCCGCTGAGGCCGTGTTCGCTCTGAAGGTCGCGCGGCGGTATATGCTTTCCAATCCCTCACAGACCCTTTTGCTGATCGCGGGGGTCGCCCTTGGGGTGACGATCTTCGTGTTCATCACCGCCTTGATCGCCGGCCTCGCCGTGCGCCTGACCGAGCAGGTGACGGGCAACAGCGCCCACATCAGCCTTCAGCCCGCCACGCGTGTGGCGCGGGTCCTGGCGGGACCTGACCTGCCGGTGGAGTCCGTCGCCCTGGTGTCGACCTTCCAGCGCCAGCAGATCCGCGACTGGCCAATGGCCGTCGAACTTCTGCGCGCCAATCCGGCGGTATCGGCGATCAGCATCCAGATTTCCGGCAGCGCCTTTCTGGTCAAGAGCCAGGCCGTCGCGCCCGTGTCGGTGATCGGGTTGGAGCCGCAGGGGATCGACGCCATCTCGCGGATCACCCCGAACATCATCGATGGCGACGGCGATCTGGGGGCGGACGGGCTGTTGATCGGGGTCCGCATGGCCGAGGATCTGGGCTTGAGCGCCGGCCAGTCCGTTCTGCTGCGGACCGAACGGGGCGTGGACCGGCAACTGACCGTGAGGGGCGTGTTCCGCACCGGCCTGCAGAGCCTGGACGAGCGCGTCGCGTTCCTGTCCTTGCAGACCGCGCGACCCTTGTTCGACCTGCCGGAAGGGGTCACCAACATCGAGGTCAAGCTGAAGAACCCCGACGACGCCCGCGCCACGGCCCGCTTCCTGGGCGACGCCACCGGCCTGCGCGCGACGCCCTGGCAGGAGAAGAACCTGAGCCTGGAAGATGCTCTGCGGGCTCAGGGTCAGACCGGCACGATGATCCAGGCCTTCTCGCTGGTCTCGATCATCATCGGGGTGGCCAGCGCCCTTGTTCTGTCGGCCTACAGGCGGCGCGGAGAGGTCGGAATCATGCGCGCCTTCGGCGTGCCGGGCGGCTTCATCCTGTGGGTCTTTCTGATTCAGGGCCTGCTGATCGGTCTGATTGGCGCCTTGATCGGCTGCGCCACCGGATACGGCCTGTGTGTCTGGTTGGAGGGGATCACCAAGGCCGACGGCTCCTCGATCCTGCCGATCGCCCCGCAACAGGGCGGCTATGTCGCCGCTCTGGTCCTGACCACGCTGGGCGCCGTGATCGCCTCGATTCTGCCAGCCCGCTCGGCGTCGAAGATCGATCCGCTGGAGGCTATTCAGCAATGACCAGGGTGCTTGACGCGCAGGGGATCGAAAAGGTCTTCCACAACGGCGACGAGGAAACCCGGGTCTTGAAGGGCATCGACCTGACGCTCGACAAGGGAGAGCTGGCGGCCATGGTGGGGGCGTCGGGATCGGGCAAGTCGACGCTTCTGTCGATCATAGGCCTGCTGCTGCGTCCCACGGCGGGAAGCCTGACCATCAGCGGTGAACGGGTGGACGACCTGTCAGAGCGCAAGCGGGCGCAGTTTCGCAATCGCCGGCTGGGCTTCGTGTTCCAGTTCCACCACCTGCTGCCCGATTTCACGGCGATGGAGAATGTCGCCTTTCCGCCGCCGCGCCGGCGGGGGGAATATCGCCAGCGATGCGTCAGCGGGCGCGCGAGCTTCTGGCGCGCGTGGGCCTGGAGGACCGCATCGATTTTCCAGCCGCCCGGCTGTCGGGGGGCAGAAGCAGCGCGTCGCCATCGCTCGCGCCCTGATGAACCGGCCCGACCTGATCATCGCCGACGAGCCGACCGGAAATCTGGATCGGGAGTCCGCTGATCGTGTGCTGGATCTGATGCGTGAAGTGAACCGGGACGACGGCGCGACATTCCTGATCTGCACCCACGATGAAGGCGTCGCCGCACGGTGCAGCCGTCGCCTGACCCTCAGTGACGGACAATTGACGTCGAATGTCCGCGAGCCTCCGCACGGCGCCTCCGGTTGAGGGCCGGGTTGGGGGCCGAGCCGCCGACTGTACGGAGGGTCGTCCTCCACAAAGCTGGGAACCACCCTTTATTGATAAACAGAAAATCGATTATCGATAAAGAGTGTGCGCCCCTGGTTCCTCATCCCCGGTTCCTCATCACCCCAGCTTGAACCTCGGCGCCGGGAGGGCCAGGCGGGTATCGGCCACTGTCTCGCCGCGGAAAAACCGCACCAGCAGGCCCTGCACCTCGGGATGGGCCTCGAAGACATTGTGGCCGGCGTTCTCGACGACCACCCGGGACTTGCGTCGGAACTGGCCGCCACCTCGTCCTGCTCGGACATCGGCGTGCGGCCGTCCAGCGTACCGGCCAAAAGCAGCGCGGGATGATCAATACGCAGCGGCGCGCGGAAGGCGGGGCCCAGATCGACGCCCGGAACCGCGCCCAGCAGCTGCGGCATCGGGAAGTTCAGCGCTTCGCCCAGCACGGCGGTCCTCGCTTCGCGCCGCACCAGGGCCAGCCGGCCCGGCGAGATCCCCGACGCCAGATCGGTGGCCTCGGGCATGCCGGCGATGCCGAGCAGGTTGGCGAATTCACCCATGAAGGGCTTCAGCACGTCCGTCTGCCCCGTATCGAGCGCCAGATAGAGTCCCGGCAGCATGACCAGGGTCTGCGGATTGGCGATCAGCCCGCCCGTCATGAGCTGGATGGCGAAGCCGCCAATGCGCAGCTCGATCGGCGCGCCGTTCAGCGTCGCGGTCATCCTCACCGGCGCCGCCTCCAGCTTGGCGTGCACGCGCCGCATCAGGGCCGACAGGTCGGGGATCGCCGCGCGGACGGCGGGGTCGGCGTCCAGCAGGCCGTCCACCTGGCGCAGCAGGGCGTCGATCGCGGCGGGCCGCTTCACCGTCTGGTCCTGGCCCTCCAGGCTGGCCAGGGCCACGCGATTCACCCGGTCGCCGTGCCGCCTGAGCATGCTCAGCGCCAGGTGCGTGCCATAGCTGATGCCCCAGAGATCGACCTTTTCCGCGCCCAGGTGGCGTCGCAGGTCGTCAATGTCGTCGGCGTTCTGTTCGGTATTGTAGCCGGTCATGGCCACGCCGGCCTTGGTCCAGTCGGCCCAGGCGCTCTGGAAGTCCTCGCGGAAATAGGCGGTCAGACCCGCTTGGGTATATTCCGGCGGCGGGCGAGTCGAGGGCGGCCGCTCGGGGATGTGGTTGGACAGGCCCGTACCGCGCTGGTCAAAGGCGATGACGTCGGCCACCTCGCACAAGGCCATCATGATCGGAAAGCGCGGTCCTGACAGCGCGCGTGTCGCCGTGCCGCCGGGGCCGCCGGCCAGATAGACGATCGGCGGGCCCGGCTTGGCCGCGGTCGAGGCGAAGCGGACATAGCTCAGCCGGATCGTCCGGGAGCGGGGATCGCGACGGTCCTCGGGGACGTCGAGGAAGCCCCGCTCGGCGTCGGTGTCCTGGCCCTGCCAGCCCTTGAATCGGAAGGGACCGGGCTGGGCCGGAGAGGCCGGCGGCGGGGGCGCCGAGGCCTGGGCGAAGGCCAGGGCCGGAAAGGCGAGGCCGGCGGCGGCGAGCAGGGCGCGGCGATGAAGCGAGGTATGGGTCATGCCGACAGCTGAGCCGTCCGCGGCGCCGTCGGCCACCCAGCTTCGGTCAACGGCGCCCAGCCATCGGCGAACGGTGGCGCATCTCGGCGAGCGGCGCCCTAAGGTGGGGCCATGTGGCGACTCTTGTTTCTCGGCCTGCTCCTGACGGGCTTCACGACCCTGGCCCAGGCCCGGGACCTGTCATGGCAAGCCTGCGAAGGCGCGGTCGGTCCGGCCGGTCCGGTGCTGAGCGACTGCCGGCCGATCCAGGGTGTCGTCGATCCCCAGGGCCGGGAACTGTGGATCCGCTCCACGATCGGTGCGCCCGGCGACACCCGGCCCCGCGCCCTTTACCTGGCGGGAGTCGCCTCGTCCGAGGCCTGGCTAAACGGCCGGCGCCTGGGCGTCAACGGACGGCCCGGCGCGCTGGCGCGGAACGAAATCCCCGGGCGATACCAGACGGTCTTGCCGATCCCCGAGACGATCTGGCGGCCTGGCGAGAATAGGCTCGTGCTGCACCTGTCCTCCTTCCATGGCGGGCTGCGGTTCGCCGCCCCGATGAGCGCCCTGGTCGTGGCGCCCTATCCCTATCCGCAGCGCATCGCCCTGTTGGCGCTGACCTTCGTGGCGACCGGCGCCCTGCTGGCCGCGGCGTTCGGCTTCGGCGTCATCCACGCCTTGCGGCGGACGGGGTCCAGCCTCGTCCTGGCCGCCATGGCCGCGGTCGCGGCCCTGCAGGCCATCGTGGAGAGCCTGCGGTCGCTGTTTGACTATCCCTATCCCCTGCATGCCTGGCGGATGAGCGCGATCTGGCTTTTGGCGGCCACCTTCGCGGTCCTTCTGGTGAGCTATGTCGTCACCCGGTTCCTGCCCAGGGCGCGCGGCCTGATGATCGGCTTGGCCCTGGGCGGGGTCGGCGCCACGGCCCTGCTTCCGGGGTTCGACATCAAGACAGCCTGGGCGCTGATCCTCGGGGTGGCCCTCGCCGCTCTGCCGGCCGCGGCGGGCGTGCGCGATCGCCGCCCCGGCGCGCGGCTGACCCTCGCCTATCTGGCCGTCTTCCTGGCTCTGGCCGTCGGATTCCCCGAATGGCTGGCCGACTTCTCCTACTTCCTGCTGGCCGCGGCCCTGGTGCTGCCGCTGCTGGTGGTCGAGGTGGTGAGGCTCGGCCGCGACGACCGCGGCCGCGAGGACGCCCTAACCCGCGCCGCCAGCCAGCCTGACCGCCTGACCGTGGCTTCGGCTCGCGGCGTCGAACTGGTGGCGATCGCGGAGATCCTGGCCGTGGTGGGGGCCGATGACTATGTCGAACTGCGGCTGGTTGGCGGCCGCAGCCTGCTGCACGCCGCGCGCCTCGACGGGCTGGCGACCCAACTGCCGAGCGGCTTCCTGCGGGTCCACCGGTCGGTGATCGCCAACCTGGCGCATGTGCAGCGTCTGGAGCGCGACGGCGACCGCTGGCGGCTGCATCTGAGCGAGGGGGCGCCCCTGCCCGTCAGCCGGTCGCGCCAGCCCGCCGTTCGCGGGGCCCTGGGCGGCCCTCCCGCCGTTGGGGCGACGTCGGCCTAGCGCCGTCACCGGCTCGACTGTCCGCAGAATGTCGCGGGTTCTCTTCAGCCGTCATGCCGCCGGCGCCCGCCTTCGACAAGCCGGTGACGGCCAACCTGGCCAATGGCGGCCTGGCCCCCATGGTCAAGGGTGACGATCTGGCCGATATAGGCTTCGCCTTCGCCCTCTATCCGTCCCTGAACCATGGAACAGGCCCTGATCCGCCTGCGGGACAATGGCGACGGCGAGCCGGCCGACCTGCCCATGTTCGACGTCGAGGACGTCTGGGCGTTCGAAAAGAAATGGGGAGGTCAGCAGTGACCCGTAAGATTCGCGCCATCGTTCTTGACGCCTGCGGTTGCTGCGCCCGCCCCTATGGCGACTCCGCGCCCCTGCGGGTGGCCGAGTTGGTGCTGGATGATCCCCAACCCGGCGAACTGCTGATCCGCATCGACGCCGCAGGCCTCTGCCATAGCGACCTGTCGGTGGTGAACGGCGACCGACCGCGCCCGATGCCCATGGCCCTGGGCCACGAAGCCACCGGGATCATCGAGGCCCTGGGCTCGAGCGATGATCCGGTCTTCAAGATCGGCGACCGCGTCGTGATGGCCTTCCTGCCGGCCTGCGGCGAGTGCGAGGACTGCGTGGCCGGCGAGAGCTATCTGTGCGGCCCTGGCTCGCGCGCCAATGGCGAGGGCCGGATGCTGCGCGGCGGCTCGCGCCTTCGCGAAGGCGACACGCCGATCAAGCACCATCTCGGCGTTTCAGGCTTCGCCGACTATGCCGTGGTTGATCGCTGCTCGGCGGTGAAGATCGACGATGACGTCCCCGCCGAGATCGCCGCCCTGTTCGGCTGCGCGGTGCTGACTGGCGTCGGCGCGGTGATGAACAGCGCCAAGGTGCTGCCGGGCGAGAGCGTGGTGATCTTCGGCCTGGGCGGGGTCGGTCTTTCCGCCCTGCTGGGCGCGGTCGCCAGCGGCGCCAGCCCGATCATCGCCATCGACCCCATCGCCGCCAAGCGCGACCTGGCCCTGAAGCTGGGCGCCGTCGCGGCCTTCGCGCCGGCCGAGGCCGAGGCCGGCCTCAAGGCGGTGCTGCCGCGCGGCGCGGACGTGGTCATCGAGACCGCCGGCAAGGCCGCCGTGCTGCTCGCCGCCTATCACGCCGGCCGCCGCGGCGCCCGGATCGTCACCGTCGGCCTGCCCAACCCCGCCGACATGCTGACCTTGCCGGCCGTCTCGCTGGTGGCCGAGGGCAAGACCCTGATCGGCAGCTATATGGGTTCAGCCGTCCCGGCCCGCGACATTCCCAAATATATCCGCCTCTGGAAGGCCGGCCGTCTGCCCGTCGAACACCTGTTGACCTCGCAAAGCCCGCTGGGCGACATCAACCAGCTGCTCGACGCCCTGGCCGATGGCTCGGCCATCCGCCAGATCCTTCTGCCACAGGTCGCCTGATCGCCATGCCCCAGCTCAATCCCCTGAACCTCACCGACCCCGACCTGTTCCGCCAGAAGGCCCTGATCGGCGGGCAGTGGATTGACGCCGTCGACGGCGGCGTTCTGACGGTGACCGACCCGGCGACGGGTGAGGTCATCGGCCACGTCCCCAATCTCGGCGCGGCCGAGACCCGCGACGCCATCGCCGCCGCCGCCCAGGCCTTTGTCCTGTGGCGCAAGAAGACCGCCGGCGAGCGCGCCGGCGTCCTGCGCCGCCTGTTCGACCTGATGCTCGCCAATATCGACGACCTGGCGAAGATCATGACCGCCGAACAGGGCAAGCCCCTGGCCGAGAGCGTCGGCGAGATCCGTTACGCCGCCAGCTACATCGAATGGTTCGCCGAGGAGGCCAAGCGGGCCTATGGCGACATCATTCCCGAGAACCGCGCCGACCGCCGGATCCTGGTCCGCAAGGAGCCGATCGGGGTTTTCGCCGCCATCACGCCGTGGAACTTCCCGGCGGCGATGATCACCCGCAAGGCGGGCGCGGGCTGGGCCGCCGGCTGCACGGGCGTGATCCGACCGGCCAGCAAGACGCCGTTCTCGGCCCTGGCCATCGGCGTCCTGGCCGAGCGCGCCGGTCTGCCCGCGGGCGTGTGCAACATCATCACCGGCTCGGCCGCGCCGATCGGAGCCGAACTGACCTCCAATCCGACGGTGCGCAAGCTCAGCTTCACCGGCTCGACCGAGGTCGGCGCCACCCTGCTGGCCCAGTGCGCCCCGACCATCAAGAAGACCTCGATGGAACTGGGCGGCAATGCGCCGTTCATCGTCTTCGACGACGCCGATCCGGAAGCCGCCGCCCAGGGCGCCCTGGTGGCCAAGTTCCGTAACAGCGGCCAGACCTGCGTCTGCGCCAACCGCCTGCTCGTTCAGTCAGGCATCCATGACCAGTTCGTCGCCGCGCTGCATCGCGCCGTGGCCGGCCTGACGCTGGGATCGGGCCTCGAGGAAGGCGTCAATATCGGCCCCCTGGTCGACGCCGGGGCCCTGGCCAAGGTCGAGCACTATGTGCGCGACGCCGTGGAGCGCGGCGCCAAGGTGCTGACCGGCGGCGCCGTGGCCGCGCGCGGCGGCCTGTTCTATCAGCCGACCATCCTGGTCGACACGCCTGTCGACGCCCTCTGTTTCAAGGAGGAGATCTTCGGGCCGGTCGCGCCGATCTTCCGCTTCGAGACGGAAGAGGAAGCCATTCACCTGGCCAACGACACCGAGTTTGGCCTGGCCTCCTATGTCTATACCCGCGACCTGTCGCGCGCCTTCCGGGTCAGCGAAGCTCTCGAATACGGCATGGTCGGGATCAATGAAGGCCTGATCTCCACCGAGGTGGCGCCGTTTGGCGGCGTCAAGTCCTCGGGCCTGGGCCGGGAAGGCTCCAAGTACGGCATGGATGACTACATGGAGCTGAAATATGTCGGGATTTGCATCTCGGCCTGATCCCTCGGCCCCTGTCTTTTCACAAGCGATCCGCCCCGCGGTGAGGCCTCAGCCTCGCCCCGCCGCGGCGGCGACCAAGCCTGAGCGTTCGCGACTGTGACCTCGCTATCGATCCGCGTCGACTGGCCGACCTCGGGCAGGTCGATGGGCAGGGTCCCCGGGTCGGCGCGGGCGGGCGCGAGAAGGTGTCCGGCCGGCCCCGTTCAGGGCCGACCGGACAATCGTCCTAGAAGTCGGCGGAAAGCGTGAACTGGATGGTCCGGTGCGACCCGGGACGGAAGGTGGCGGCGGTGTTCACCGTCGTGCCGATCGTGCCCAGATAGTCGGTATCGAAGATATTATCGATATTGACCCGCGCCTTGACCTGTTCGAACGGACCGACGCCGAAGCCGTCGCCCATGTCGACATAGGCGTTCCAGATCATGTAGCCGGCCGCGTGCTCGCTGTTGATGAAATTGGTGAAGCGGTCGTCGATCAGGCGGCCCGACAGGTTGAACACCAGGCCGTCGGTCGGCTCGACCGTCACCCCGCCCTGGAAGATCCATTTGGGGAAGTCAGGCACCGCCTTGCCGGCGATCTTCAGCGCGGCCGGGGTCGGGGTCAGGACGAACTTGGCGATGTCGTCCTGGAATTCCGAGAGGTTGTAGGAAATGTTGGTGTTGAAATAGACCTTGCCGGCGAACAGATCCGGCTTCCACTGACCGCTGAACTCGGCCCCCGACGCTTCCACCGCGCCGACGTTTTGGAAGAAGTTCTCGGTGGTGGTGCTGCCGGGCACCAGGGCCGAGAAGGATTGCAGGCGGTTCTTGAACTCGGTCTTGTAGATCACGAACGAGGCGTTGAAGGTCGCCCGGTTGGCGCGATAGCCCAGTTCCAGATTGGTCGAGGTTTCGGCCTCGGGGGCCGGAACCAGCGGGCTGGCGGCCGACAGCACGTCGTCGACGCCGCGCGGCAGGGCCATGTTCTCCGAATAGGACGCGAAGACCTGGTCGCGCGGGCCCACCGAATAGACCAGGCCGACCTGGGGCAGGAAGCTGTCGGACCAGTTGGCCGCGATCACCGGCCGCCGGCGGTTGATGTAGTCGGCGGGGTTGCGGTAGCCGCCGATCTGGTAGTCGACGTCCAGGGTCTTGAAGCCGATTTCCAGCTTCAGGTCGTCGTCCATCAGGCTGAGCGTGTCCTTCAGGAAGAACTGGGTGGTCTCGCGCGTCGAGACATAGTTGCGCTGCAGGTGGACGGGCTCGTTGAGCAGGTGCGCGCCGTCCGGGTCGCCGCCCACGACATTGTACCGGGCCTGCGTACGGTGATAGTCGTCGTTCTCAAGCCAGACGCCCGCCTCGACGGTGTTGATGCCGATGCGCCATTCGCCCTTGGCCGTGACGCCCTTGCGGATGCCGTCGACGCTGGACAGGCCATATTGCAGGCCCTTGGGCGCGGTCAGGCCGGTGACGATCAGCCGTTCGGCGTTGTAGCTGGCCAGCGAGGTCGCATAGGCTTCGGGCGAGACGCCGTAGCCGCTTTTGTCTTCGTAATAGGCGGTGGCGGTGACGTCGATCGCCTCGCTGAGCGCCGATTTCAGGGTCAGGCCGTAGAGGTGGTCCTGACGCTTGTTGATCGCGAACTTGTAGTACTGGTTGTAGGCGGCGTTCGAGTAGGCCACTCCGGCCGTCGTCATCGGCAGCGAGCCGGCCGTGGTCGGCGAACCGACCGGGCCCGACGCCGGCACATAGCCCAGATAGGCGAAGTCGCGGCCCTTGCGGCCGAAGATGTCATTGGCGCTGCCGAAATACTGCGCCTTGGTGATCGACGGCGAGTCATAGTCGAAATAGTCGTTGTGCACGGTCTGGAAGGTCAGGCTGGTGTCCTCGCCCATATCCCAGCGCAGCTTGCCTTCATAATGGGTGCGATCGATGGTGCCCGGTCCGCGCCACAGGTCGCCCTTGATCCACGAGCCGCTGACATAGCCCGAGAACGGACCGACCTTGCCGCTTTCCAGCCGCAGGAAGGTGCGCTCCAAAGCGTCGCTGCCGCGGGTATAGCTGGCCGAGCCGCCGAACGCCTCGCTGGGGGCCTGGGTGAAATAGTCGACGATCGGCCCGAGCGACGCATAGCTGGGCAGGGCCACGTCGCCGGCCCCGGCCGAGGCGGTGACCCGCAGCAGGTTTTCGTTGTCGACATAGCGATAGATCGGGCTGCCGCCGAACTGGTCGCTGCGGCCCATGGGAATGTCGTCCAGCAGGAAGCCGATCTGCTGGAAGTTGAAGGCTCGCACCGAGACCGAATTGCCGAACTCGTACATGCCCAAGGCGTCATTGGCCTGGACGTTGAAGCCCGGCAGCGACTCGAGCATTTTCAGGCCCGTCACGCCGGCGGGCGCCGACAGCAGCGCCTCGCGGGTGATCGAAACGGTCGCGGTCGCGGCATCGGTGCCGATGGCGATGCTGGCTTCCGACACCCGCTTGCCGGTGACGACCACCATGTCGACCTCGGTGGCGGGTTGGGCTTCCTGGGCCAGGACGGGCGTCGCGCCCCCCAGGAAGGTGGCGGCGAGCAAAGCCGCCCGGAGTGGACCCGAGGCCCGCGAAGTACGTTTGTTCGTCATGACTATCCCCAATCATTTTGACTGAGGCCAAACTCAAAGTTCTCGCCGGCTCCGTAAATGTAGAAAGAGGGTCCACAGAGGCAATATTGGATTCAGGGCGAACGCCACGCATCCATGACCAAATTATGAACACGTTCAGTCAGATTTACTTCGCTTTGGAATCACAGCGTCACGACAACCGTGAAAGGCATCGCGTTAGGGTTGGTCAATTACTTAAGGGTGCAGAGGCAGTTTCTGGATATCAGGTCATGGGCAGCCAAGAGGTGTCGTGACAGACCGTCACGGCCCGCCTTCCGCACCCCCGCTGTCCTTGGCGCCTGAGAGATTCAGCGACCCGGGGGCCGCCTTGCTCCTTCGGCGAGGGCGCACGCAGACGCGTCCTGCTTTCCAGCGTTTAGAGGCCGTCGCGGTCCTTTTGCTTGAGCGTTTCCGGGGCGGTTTCGCCTTCAGCGCCGGGCCAGGCCCGGTCTCTCCCGCGAGAGCAAGGCCAGTCAGCGCCGCGACAGGGCCCCGCGTCAATTCAGGCCGAGGCCGCAGGCCCCCGCGGAACGCCGGGCGCCCCCATTCGACGCAACCCGCGCCGCTTTTCGCGGCGCTGAAGCGCGACAGCCGCCGGCCAGGCCGCGCGCCATCGTGGCTAGAGGGCCGGTCGGACTGGGCTTTGCGATGAACGCTCCCCGCCATCCAGGATGGAACCAACCCCGCATGGCGACCAGCCACAATTGCGGTTCGTCCAGGTTAAAGGTATGTGAATAAAGGTCGACGTGATCAGGCGGGGGAGCAGGATGCGAGCGGACGTTTCTGAACAATCGGCTTCCAGCGAGAGCCATGGGTCCGTCGCCAAGGCCTCGGCCTCTTCCAGGCGCATGGCGATCCGGCTCGCCAGTCCCGCGACAGGGCCTGACATCAAGCTCCATTATATCGGCGATCATGCCCGCTACTCGAATCTGACCTCGGCGCAATTTCTGTCCGACGATCTGCTCGCCTGCGGATCGTTTGACGGCCGTCGGATCGATCTCGTCGCGATCGACCACGCCAATGGCAGGCTGAAGCGCCTGCACAGCGCGCCGGGCACCTACCAGGGAAAGCGGGTCCAGAACGACCTTCTCGGCGCCACGGCCTCAGGCGAGTTCTTCGCGACCAGCAATTTTCACTCCGGATCGTCGACCCTCTACAGTCACGATGGACAGAAGATCTTCCACGTCCGTGACTTTCCTGTTCGGATAAACGGCTTCGTCCATGGCGTGCGCTTCCACAGCGATCGCGTCTTGGCCCTGACCGCCTGCAGCGGCCCAAAGGGCGTGCATTTCTTCGATGTCGAAAGCGGCGCGCACCTGCTCGGCATCAAGATCGACCGCAAGTGCCAGGACATCGTCTTCCTGTCCCCGAACCGGATGCTGGTCCTGGCGGTGACCGGTCATCCGCGGTTCACGGCCTTCCCCATCTACGATTCCGAAATCTGGGTGGTCGACTTCGATCTCAAAACCGGAACAAGCGAGATCCGCGGCGGCCGGCGGTATCACAAGGCCCACTATGACGCCGGGGTCATCCACGAGGGCACGCTGCTCATCACCGACCAGTACAATAACCGCATCCAGATGATCGATATCGACAGCCTGGAACGGGTGGGCGCGCTGAACGGCTTTACCTTCCCCCACGGCATTGACATCCGTAACGGCGTCATGGCCGTCACCAACTACGGCGCCTCCACCCTGACGGTCGACCAGCTCGCCTCCCCCCTGCGCCGCAAGGCGGCGGGCGGCTCGCCGTCGAACGCCCAGAAAATGCCCTTCGCCGAGGCGAGGCTCGCCCCGCCCGAGTCCGCGCCTGAAGTCGCAAGTCAGCCGGCGCGCAGCAGGCCGTCAACGCCTGAGCCTGCCAGGCCAGGGTTGCCGTTGGAACGCCGCGCCGGCATAACCCCTGCCGCTCGAAGCCGAGCACCGTTTTGTCAGGGCCCGACCATGAAGTTCGACGACGTCATCCTCGGCCGCCGGAGCATCCGCGGTTACAAGCCCGATCCCGTGCCCAGGGCCCTGATCGAGGAAATCATCGCCCTGGCGATGCGCGCGCCGTCGTCGATGAACTCCCAGCCTTGGAACTTCTACATCGTCACCGGCGCGCCGCTGGACCGCATCCGGGCCGGCAATACCGAGCGGACCCTGGCTGTGGGGTGCCGCAATCGCGCGAGTTCCGCACTGGCCAAGCGTTCGCCGGCCCGCATCGCGACCGGCAGGTCGGCGTCGCCAAGCAACTGTTCTCGGGCCATGGGCATCGAGCGCGACGACAAGGACGGGCGCCAAGACTGGTGCTGCGCGGCTTCCGGCAGTTCGACGCGCCGGTCTGCGTGATCGTGACCTATGACCGGGTGCTGGACGGCAGCGACGACACCCCTTCGATTCGGCGCGGTGCGCAGTGCCTGCGACCAGCGCCGTGGCGCGCGCCTGGTCGCGCGGCTTGGCGCGGTGATCAACAGCCAGGGCATCATGCAGTCGCCGGTCGTCCGCGAGCACGCCGGCATCGCCGACGACCAGTGATCATGAAAAGCATCGCCCTGGGCTGGCCGGACGAGGACTTCCCGGCCAATGCTGTGGTCTCCGAACGCAAATCCGTCGCCGAAGCCGCGGTGTTCGTCGGCTTTGGCGATTAGCGGCGGCGGCGGGGGGTCTTCAGACGCCGCCGGTCAGCGGGCTGTGAACCTGCCCACGGAGACACCGTGCAGCGAACCCGCCGCTCAAGACCGAAGCCCGCTTCATCGGGCCCTGGCTTTGGCATGGCTCTTTCGGGTCAAGTTGCTAGGGTGGCCCGACTGAAGTGGAGTGTCGGCTATCCGCGC
>NZ_PEGG01000011.1 GCF_002737765.1 Caulobacter sp. B11
CGCCGGTTGCTCGGCGGACAGGCTGATACGACCTACGGCGCCCTGGGCGTGTCGCCTTCCGATCCCGTCAGCCGCCAGGTCGCGGCGCGGTCGCATCCCGACCTGATGGTTCTGGAACGCGCCACCGACGACGGCAAGGCGCGCAAGTCGATCCCGGTCGACGAGGCCCGCCGCCTGCCGGAATTCTTCGCCAATTCCCCGGCCACCTCGCCCTATCGGGTGGCGATCATCGATGCGGCCGACGATCTCAACGTCAATGCCGCCAATGCGGTGCTCAAGACCCTGGAAGAGCCGCCGTCGCGCGGGGTGATCCTGCTGGTCAGCCACTCGCCGGGCCGGCTGCTGCCGACCATCCGCTCACGGTGCCGACGCCTGCTGATCGCGGCGCCCAGCCTGTCCCTGGCCGTCGAAATGGTCGAGCAGCGTGCGGGGCTGTCGCGTCACGAAGCCGAGCGGCTGGCGCGAATGGCCCGCGGCGCGCCGGGCAGGGCGCTGCAACTGGCCGCCGCGGGAGCCTTGGCCGCTGACGACACGGCGGGCGAGATCCTGCGCAAACTGCCCGAGATCGACGAGGGCGCGCTGCTGGCCCTGGCCGACACCTTCAAGGGCGCGGAGGGCGCGGCGCGTTTCGAGCTGCTGTTCGATCGTCTGGCCGACCAGATCCACGCCATGGCCACCGGCATGGCGGCCGACCGGGTTCCGTCCGGCCTGGATCGCTGGATCGCGACCTGGGAGCGGGTCGTTCGCTGGCCCGGCGAGGCCGAGGCCGTCAATCTCGACCGGGCCGATGTGTTCTGGACGGCGATCGCGGACTTGCGCGCCACGGCCCGGGCGGCGATGTGAAGCCATGCTGATCGATAGCCACGTCAATCTCCACGCCCACCAGTACGATGAAGACCGCGATGCGGTGATCTCACGGGCCCGCGAGGCCGGGATCGCCCTGATGGTGACCATCTGCGACAAGGTCTCGTCGTTCGAGGCCGTCCACGCCATCGCCATGGCCCACGACGACATCTGGTGCACGGTCGGCACCCACCCGCACGAGGCCAAGGAAAATCCGGACCTGACGACCCAGGCCCTGCTGGACCTGGCGGCGCGGCCGCGGGTGGTCGGGATCGGTGAGACCGGTCTGGATTTCCACTATGATTTCAGCCCGCGCGACATCCAGGCCACGGTGTTCCGGGCCCATGTCGCCGCCGCGCGCGACAGCGGCCTGCCCTTGGTGGTCCACACCCGCGAGGCCGATGACCTGATGGCCGAGATCCTCGAGGAGGAGCATGCCCGGGGGCCGTTCAAGATCCTGATGCACTGCTACACCAGCGGCGCGGACCTTGCGCGCCGGGCCGCGGCCCTGGGGGCCTGGTTCTCGGTTTCGGGCATCGCCACTTTCAAACAGGCGCAGGACGTGCGGGACATCATCGCCGACATGCCGGCCGAGCGGATCATCGTCGAGACCGATTGTCCCTATCTGGCCCCTGTGCCGATGCGCGGCCGCCGCAACGAGCCGGCCTATCTGCCGCATGTTCTGGACAAGCTGGCCGAGGTCAGGGGCTGGACCCGCGCGGACGCCGAAGCCCGGACCGAGGACGCCTTCTTCGCTCTGTTCGACCGGATAGCCCGGCCTTGAGCGCCCGGCTGGAGTTCACGATCCTCGGCAGCGGCTCGTCGGGCGGCGTGCCGCGCGCCGACGGCAATTGGGGCGACTGCGATCCTGCCGAGCCCCGTAACGCGCGCGGTCGCTGTTCGCTGCTGGCGCGTCGCCTGGGCGGGGAGGGGCCGCGGAACGACACCACCCTGATCGTCGACACCTCGCCCGACCTGCGCCTGCAGACCGCCGCCGCCGGGGTCCGCCGCATCGACGCCTGCCTGTTCACCCACGACCATGCCGACCAGACCCACGGCATCGACGATCTGCGCGCCTTTTTTCTGAGCCAGAGGGCGCGCATTCCGACCCACATGGACTTCGCCACGCGCGAAAGCCTGAAGCAGCGGTTCAGCTATATCTTTGAAAGCCACGGCGGCTACCCGGCCATCTGCGACGCCGTGGCGATCCCCGATCATGGCCAGGCCTGGTGGGTCGACGGGCCGAGCGGCGCCATTCCGGTCACGACCTTCGACCTCGACCATGGCAATGTCCGCGCGGTCGGCTACAGGCTGGGCGACGTGGCCTACACGCCCGATGTGCTGTCCATTCCCGAAGAGAGCTGGCCGGCCCTGGCCGATCTGGATGTCTGGATCGTCGACGCCCTGCGCTGGACGCCGCATCCGACCCACGCCCATGTCCAGCTGGCGCTCGACTGGATCGCCCGGGCCAGGCCGCGCCACGCCATCCTGACGAACCTGCATATCGACTTGGATTACAAGAGCTTGAAGGCCTATCTTCCAGCCAATGTCGAACCGGCCTATGATGGCCTGAGGTTCGAAACGACCTTGCGTCCCGCTGATCGGTAAGGCCGGTCGGCATCCTCGACCGGCGCGTCGTGCTCACTGCAACATGAGCGTCGCAGTTCACGGCTAGAATGTCGTCATGCACATGCTTTTCTCCAGGGCCCGTCGGGGCCAGGTCTCCCACGCCGTCGTCGCGGCGGCCCTTGGTCTGCTCGCCGTGGCCCCGATGTCGGCCTCGGCCCATCCGGGTCACGCTGTCCGGCCGGTCGCGCCGCCGCACCCCGCCACCGGACCGGCTGATCCGGCCGATCGGCGCTGGCTGGCGGGGGATCACCATGTCCACAGCTGGTTCAGCGCCAGTGTCAAACCGTCGGACACGCCGGGCCAGCCGCCCGTGCTGGTCAAGGCTGGAGACGCCGTCAATCCGATCACCGTCAATGCGCGCCAGGCGGCCGGTCATGGCCTGTCCTGGATGGTCGCCACCGACCATGGCGGCCCCAACCATGCCAAGCTGAACCGTAACGAGGCCTATCCCGAGCTTGTCCGCTCGCGGACCCTGACCCCAGGCGTGCTGCAGTTCTGGGGCATGGAGCTGGACACGCCGGCGGCCGAACATTCCAGCGTCATCATCCCCCGCTCGGCGATGGAACGCGAGGCGCTCTTCGGCATCGAGACGGGCTACAACCGCCGCGAGCCCTGGCCCGCCGATCCGGCGCGGGACACCGAACCGTTCATGCTGGACGCGCTGCGCCACATGCAGTCGCTGCCCCAGCCGCCGGTGCTGATCGTCAACCATCCCTCGCGCACGGCCGAGACGCCGGGACAGTACGGCCTGGTTTCCCCGGCCGAACTGCGCAACTGGAACGACACCGCGCCCCAGGTCGCCGTGGGCATGGAAGGGGCGCCAGGCCACCAGGCCTCAACCCTCAACGCGGACGGTTCGGCCAAGCCCAAGGGCGATCGCGGCGGCTATTCACGGGCCCCGACCCTTGGCGGCTTCGACCGCATGACCGCCCAGCTCGGCGGCTTCTGGGATTCGATGCTGGGGGAGGGGCGCCACTGGTGGATCACCTCGACCTCGGACTCCCACCGCCACTATACCGAAGGCGGCGACGATTTTTGGCCAGGCGAATATTCCAAGACCTATGTGAAGGCCGCGCGCACCTATGACGACGTGCTCGACGGTCTGCGCCAGGGCCGGGTGTTCGTGACGCTCGGCGACCTGGTCTCCGAGGTCGATGTCACCGCCACGACCGCCGATGGCCGCAAGTCGGCCGAGATCGGCGGGCGGCTCGAGGTGGCGGCGGGCAGCGACGTCACGATCATCATTCGGGTGCGCGATCCCGCCGGCCGGAATTTCGGTGGCCACAAGCCGGACGTCGCGCGCATCGATTTGATCCAGGGCGATGTCACCGGACCGGCCTCAAACCGCGCCCTCGACGCCAATGCCTCAACGCGGGTCGTTCGCCGCTTCACGCCCACGACCTGGGTCCGGGAGGGCGAGCAGTTGTCGATGGTCTATGTGCTCAAGAACGTCCGCCAATCCAACTATGTGCGACTGCGCGGCACGAACGGCGCGGAGCTGGAGCCGCAGCCCGACCCGCTGGGCGAAGATCCCTGGGCCGACCTATGGTTCTACGCCAACCCCATCTTCATCGCCGTGAAGTGAGCTGATTGCTGACCCTGACCTCGCATCAGTCGGGGTCAGGCCGATCTGATCGCGCCGCTTGCGGCCCGCGCTGCTCTGGAGTTCCGTCCCGCGCCATGAAAAGGCGATGTGGATGATGGGCGGCGCGCGGGACGATGCGTGAGGACGCTGAAGCGCCCGTCTTCAGGTAGCCCATCAAATTTCTGATAATATTCCTTAGACGCAATAAGGCGGCGTAGCCGCACGATGAGTCCGATCACATCTGACCGGCTGCTGCACCTACAGTTCGTCTCGTCTTCTGAAGTCCGACCTTCGCCTGCGTCACCGCCACCCAGCGCTACCTTGAGGCCAACGGTGTGATGCGCCCTTGAGCGCTGGACTGCCTCGAAACCGACCTTCCCTGTCACGGGGTGTTCCGGACTTGGAACACGATGATTAGTCTAGGAAAGCGACAAAATTGACCGTGAGATTTCACAGGTTAATGTGAAATCTTGACGCCTTGGCGAGGAAGGGAAAAGGTAAAGGTCGCGCCGGCCCCGAGTTGACTGCGAGCGGATAGCCGTCCGCCCATCGCCGCGACCAAGGCCGCGCTGATCGCAAGGCCAAGGCCCGTGCCTCCCTTTTCGCGAGTGGCGGAGCTATCGGCCTGGGTAAAGCGGTCGAACAGGCGATCAATCTGACTAGGATCTATCCCAATACCGCTGTCCGTGACGGCGAAGACAACGTCCCTCGCCTCTTCAATCGAGATTTTCAAGACAACAAAGCCCGACTCCGTGAACTTGACGGCGTTGCTGAGTAGATTGACCAAGACTTGGCGAAGACGATCAGCGTCGCCGGAGAGTGTATCGCCAGCCGCGGTGAAATCCAGGCGCAAATCGAGGCCTTTAGCCGACGCCTGAGGCATCACGAAGTCTAGACTCTCGGACGCGACCGCCGCGAGGTCGAAGGGCTCGTTGGCCAAGATCAAGCCGCCCGCGTCGATCTTGGATATGTCCAAGATGTCGTTGACCAGTGTGAGCAGTGACTGGCTGGCGCGATCGATACGGCTTGCGAAAAGGGCCTCACGCCCTGCCAGGGTCCCACTGTGTTGAAGTAGCTTGGAGAACCCAACAATGGCGGTGAGCGGCGTGCGAATTTCGTGGCTCATATTGGCCAGGAAGTCGGTCTTGACCTGGGCGGCGTGCTCAGCCGCCAGCACGGCGGCGTTAAGGTTGTCTTCCAATTGGCGTCGACGCGTCACGTCCCGGAACGCATTGACCACTTCCAGAACCTGACCGTCGGGCCCCAGAATTTGCGCTGGGTTGCCCTCTAGCCAAACCCAGTCGCCGCTGGCGGTGCGCACCCTCTGCTCGCGCCGCAGGGACGGATCGATGCCGCCGGAGGCAAAGTTGACCTGCGTGCGCGCCGCAGCGGCAGCGACGTCATCAGGGTGAAGATAGGAGAGAATGGACTTCCCGACCAAGTCGGCGGGGTCATAGCCGTAACGCGACGCAGCGTGAGAGGCATAGTTGATGATCCCGCCCGGCGTGGCGCGGATGATCAGGTCCGGCACGACCTCGGCCAGTTGGCGGTAGCGAGCCTCGCTCTGCTCGGCGGCGACCCGCGAGGCTTGAATCGAGTCCTCGAACTGGCGACGCACCCCCAGGACCGAGGCCAGGGGCAGCGTCGTCAGAGCCATGAACGCAAGGAAGGTCTGTAAGGTTTGAACCCTAAGCCCCAGGTCTGTCCCAACCAGCGTGGCCGGCCCCCGTCCGAACATCAGAGCGATGATCGAAAAGGCCGCCGTCAGCAGCACGCCCCATGCGCCGCCCGGGAGGCCAAGTTGGAAGGTGAGCAGTACGAGGATGGGCGGTATGACGTAGAGAAGGGGCAGCCGTGTCTGGAGAAAGACCAAGCAAAGCGCCGCGCCGAGTACCAAAAACAAGGCGCTTGATCTTCGTAAGCTCGCCCAATCGCGAGAGCCTGTTCGCCCGCTGTCGGCGAGAATGAGCAAGGCCGGCGCGAAGATCACCAGACCCAGGGCGTCGGCGATCCACCATGTCAAGAAAGTCGCCTTGAGAGGCGCGCTGGCGGTGAGGTGCAGAAAGCTGGAGGCAATAGCGCTCGAAACGATGGGCGGCAAGATCGCGCCCAGGCCCAGAAAGGTGAGCAAGTGGCGGGGGCGCGCCAGATCAACCCTATCCTTGATAACCCTCGTCACGGCCCAGTAGCTCAAAGCCACCTCGACCGCATTGAGCACCGACAAGACCAGGGCGCGGGTTGGACCATCCCCCGTGGCGAGATTGGCCGCGAGATTGGCCATCCATCCAATAGCAAGGCTCTGCCTCACGCGTCCCGGCGGCGCTCGCAGAAGCGCGACAAACAGGACCGCGTTGGCTGGCCAGACAGCCGCCACGCGCCCTGCGGCCTTGGCGAAGCTGAGAGACAAGACCGCCACAACGAAAAATGCTGCGAAAAGGCCTAACCCCACCAGGACGGATCGGCTTGCACTGGGAGACGAGGTTGGGGTCGAATCTCGCAAGATCATCCTCGGAAGGTCAGGCTGAAGACCGCGGAGCGGCGATCATGAGCACCCACCGCCAGAGCGCTTGGCGGATTCTCATGTTTCGTCTGAATTCAAAGCCCCGCCGATGGTCCGCTCCAGCGCTGTGACCAGTTCGGAAAGCTTCTCGTCGCCCACGCGCTGATTCTGGGTGAGCAAATTGTCAATTTCGGCGGCCAGGGCGCTCAGCGAGGCGTGCCCGAAGCTGCCGGCGATACCGGAAAGGCCGTGGGCCACCATGCGCAGAGGCTCACGCCGAGCGATTGCATCCTGGTTCAGCAGTGAGCGGAGCGTGGCAAGATCCTCCCCGCACCTTTGCGTAAAACGAGCCCGAAGGCGCGCAAGCGGATCATCGCTCATGGCGACCCGCAAGCGCGGCGCGAACATCCTGGGCCAACATCGTCGGATCGAAAGGCTTGGTAATGACCTCAAGCGCTCCCAGGTCGAGCAATCGTCGACGCTCGTCGGGCAATGCTCGGGCCGTCACGAAAATGACCGGCGGATTGGCCCCGATTTCCGCACGCAGGGTCGCGAGCACGGCCGGTCCGTCCATCTTCGGCATCATCACATCCAGCAGCACAACATCGACAGCCGCTCGGCGCAAGTGCTCCAAGGCCGTGGCCCCTGAAGCCACGGTCGTCACCCGCATCTTGGGATCCAACTCCAGCGAATACTGCGCGAGCTCACGCAGGTCTCCTTCATCATCGACATAGAGAACGTTCACGGGGAGATCTCACGTCTGTGGTCGCCACGGCCTTCGCGCTCACGCGCATAATCGTCGAGCGTCGCCCGGATCGTTCTGGAGATTGTTCCGGGTGTTACGGGCTTTTGCAGGAATGGCAGCCCTTCGATGGCGGACCCGGCAACCATGACCTGCTCGCGGGAACGGCCTGTCAGCAAGATGAATGGCAGTTCAAACGCGGAAGGCATGGCTCTCGCTCGTCGAAAAAATTCAAGGCCATCCATGATCGGCATGTCGATGTCGGTTAGCACTAAGTCAAAGCTCTGGCGCGAAAGCCTACAAAGGCCGTCCTCGCCATTGTAGGCGGTGACTACCGAGTGACCGTCCTGAACCAGCACATCGTGAATGAATTCACAGAAAAGTATATCATCGTCTAAAGCAAGGATCGTGGACATAGATTGTTCTCGTGGTCGGCATCCCTCAGCCTCACTTGAACGACGATAAATGGTCTCGCACAATTGCCGGTTGTTGCTAGGTAATTGTACCGATAGGCTCACCCAATAGCCGAGTGTATCTGCGCGCTCCGCTGACCGCAGCTCCAAACGGAGAGATGTTGCATGGTGCGGTGCAGCGCGCCAAAACCCTGATAGAGTAAGCGGATGACGAACCCGGAAGGCTGGCGGAAAGTATATATTGTCGATGACGACGCGCTGATGCGCGACGTTATCGCCGCCCATTTTCCGCCAGCGGAGTTTTCCGTGGAAACCTTCGGCTCGGCGCGTGACCTTTTGACGCGCCTGGCGGTCGATGCGGTTGGGTGCGTCGTAACCGACGTGCGCATGTCGCCCATGGACGGCGTGGCCTTGACCGAGGCCCTTCGTGCGCATGCGCCGAAGATCATGGTGGTTGTCGTTACAGCTCATGCCGACGTGGCGCTGGCCGTTAGCGCCATGAAGGCTGGCGCGCGCGACTTCTTCGAAAAAAGTGAAGACCTCGCTCGCTTGGTCGAGGCCGTTCGCGCATTCGACGATCCGCCTCTGGTGGATCCGGCGACAGCCGTCGAGCGGGGCAGGGTCAGGCAGCGGCTCCAGACCCTGACAGCCAGAGAGTTGGAAATCCTTGTGGAGATCGGCCAAGGGCGCACCGGCCGCCAGATTTCCGATGGCCTGGGCATCAGCGTGCGCACCGTGGAAGCCCACCGCCGGGCGCTCATGTTGAAGATGGGCGCGGCAAGGCTGGGTCATCTGGTGCGGATGGCGACCCTGAGCGATTTGGATTCGCGACCTTCTGGCGCCTGAGGCTAGCACGCCAGGATGACCGGATCGTTTTGCCGAGGCGGCGGTGCGCGCCGCCTAAGCATGCGCGCGACGCGCGACAGGAGTTGTGCGTCCTCAAAAGGTTTGGTCAGGAAGTCTCTAGCGCCCAATTCCATGGCGCTACGCACCTCCATCGGCGTATTGCGCGCGGTGACCATCATAACGGGCAAACTCGCGAAACTGGGCGTTTTGCGCAGGTGACGCAGCACGCCAAGACCATCAAGTCGCGGCATGCCAATATCCAATACGAGAGCGGCCGGTCGCGACGCGTAGATTCCCTCGAGCGCCTCCCATCCATCCCGGGCCTGCGTCGTGTGATAACCGGCCAGATCGAGCCGGGTGGTAATCAGATCAAGGATCGCGCGATCATCATCAGCCACGAATATCCGGGGCGGGTGGCGATCAAGATTGCCCAAGATCGGCCTCCAATTCAAAAGCGGCCGATAGTGCGATCAAGAGCGCCGCGGGGTCGATAGGCTTGGCGATCAAGCCATCAAACAGCGCTGTATCCAGAGGACTGGTCACATCGGCGGAGAAGGCCAGAATCGGAATTTCCGCATTGGCCCCACCTCCATGGCGGATCACGCTCGCCGTCGCGGAACCGTCGAGCCCGGGCATTCGCAGATCCAACAGGATCGCATCAAACGGTGCGCCCGAGGCTATCTCCAAGGCTGATTGTCCGTCACCTGCCGTCGTGACTTCGACGCCCAGTCCTCGGAGCGCCGCCCCGACCACGTCAAGGTTGGCGGGGTTGTCGTCGGCGACCAACACTCTGAGGCCGACCGGTAGCGCCTGTGCGGTTTTGGCGGCGTCAGGCAGGACTATCGCCGCGGCTCTTGGCGCGGGGATCGAGAAGTGAAAACGCGCGCCGTGGCCGACTTGGCTTGTCAGGCCGATCTCGCCGCCCATCGCGGCAATGAGACCCTTGCAGATCGCCAAGCCGAGACCGGTGCCGCCGTGCGAACGGGTCGCCGAGGCATCAATCTGCGAAAAGCGCTGGAAAAGCTTGGCCTGCAACTCTGGTGCAATCCCCGCTCCCGTATCGCTTACGGCGAAGTGGAGGGCCTCGTCTTGATAGCTCGCCTCGATCCGGACTTCGCCGGCCTCGGTGAATTTCACAGCATTGCCGACGAGATTGAGCAGCACTTGCCGTAGCCGATCCACATCGAGCAGAACGGTTTCCGGGAGTCCCTCAGCAAGGTCCAATCGCATCGCCAAGCCTTTCTCTTCGGCTTGCACGCTGAAAAGCTCGATGCTTTGGGTCAGTACAGCCAGGGGGCTGGCTGGTTGGCGCTTGACCTCAATTTGCCCGGCCTCGAGTTTTGAGAAATCGAGGATATCGTTGACCGTCGCGAGCAGCGCCGCGCCCGCATTCATCACGCGATCGACGAAGCGGCGCGTGTTGGACGACAGTTCGGGTTGCTCCTGGATCAGCCGGCTAAAGCCCAGGACCGAGGTCAGGGGCGTTCGCAACTCATGGCTCATATTGGCGAGGAAGTCGGTCTTGGCGTTAGCCGATGCCTCAGCCGCCGCACGCGCCTGCTCGGCGGCCTCTTCGGCGGCGACCGAAACGGAGATATCGCGAACCACGTCCTGGTACCCTAGCGGCGCGCCCGTTTCCGGATCGAAGACCACCCGAGGGCGGCCTTCAAGCCAGATCCAACCTCCGTCAGCATGAAGCCCGCGATATCGAACCTGGGGCGTGGGCGCTTCAACGCCTTGATGCAACAGCGCCCGGTACGCCGCGGCCACCGACTTTTGATCATCGGGATGGATCAGATCAAGAGGCCTCTGACCAATCAAGACCTCGGGTGCGTAGCCCAGGATGTGCTGGGATGAGGGCGTGACGAACTCGAAACGCCCCTCAATACTCAAGCGGGCGATCATGTCCGTGGCTTGTTCGGCCAGACGCCGATAACGCGCCTCACTATCCGCCACAGCCTGACGCGCCTCGAAGATGTCAGTGATATCGATCACGGTTCCCAACACCGCCCTGCGCGCGCCGTCCGCTTCCATTTCAATGATCGAGCTGCCGCGCAGGTGGCGCACCACGCCGTCTCGGCGGATGATCCTGAAAACGGCGTCGAACTCCGGCTCGCCGGTCTTAAGCCTGCGAGCGATCCTTGCCTGTTCCTCGGCCCGTTCGTCTGGATGGAGTTGGGCGAGCAGATCATTCGCCGTCAGCGGTTGGTCGCTCCCTACGCCGTAAATCTCGTACATCTTGGGCGACAGGAAGAGATCGTTCGTCGCCAGATCGACCCGCCAGTAGCCAACTCCAGAGATGTCTTCGGCAAGTAGCGCTCTTTGGGCCTGCTCGCGCGCCAGGTCACGAGCGACAAGGGTCTCGGCTTCGAGCGCCTTGCGCTCTTGGATATCGCGAGAAACACCCAGAACCGCCGCCTGCGATTCAGCTCCATCTTGGATGGAGCGCAGGCTGGTCTCGACCCAGACATAGTGGCCCAACTTGTGTCGTGAGCGATGCTGGACAGTGGCTTCGGCTTGGCCCTGCGCCAACGCTGAAAAGGCCGTCCTGACCGATAGCTGGTCTTCGGGATGCAGGAAGTCGGCCGTGCTCATCCCCTGCACTTCGTCAGCGGCGTATCCGAGGAGTCTTTCGAGGGCCGGTGAGGAATACAGCCCTCCCCCACCGCGTCGTAGAGAGTGATCACATCGGCGGCGTTGTCGGCGAGCAGGCGATAGCGGGCCTCGCTTTTGCGCGCGCGATCGAGGCGGGCCTGATGCTCGGTGACGTCCTGAAAGAGTCCAAACAGTGCGATAGGCTCGCCGGTCTCCCCAAGCTCGCAGACGGCCTTTGAGGTGACATGGCGGATTTCGCCGTCGGGACGTCGTAGGCGCAGCTGAAATCCAAAGCCCGTTCGACTCGCTATGGCGTCATCAATGTGGCGCTTCACGACATCGCGGTCTTCGGGATGATAGAATTGCAGCGCATCGCCCAGATTGGGATCAAACGTGTCTCGGCTAACGCCGTGAATAACGTAAACCACGTCAGACCACTCGACCTTGCCGCTGGCTATGTCGAGGCGCCAGTGACCCACGCCCGACATGGTTTCAGCCATGAGCAGTAGGGTTCGCTTTTTCGGCCACTCTCCGCACCGACTGCC
>NZ_PEGG01000012.1 GCF_002737765.1 Caulobacter sp. B11
TCCACAACGGGTGCGGGATCATCGCGAGGCTCATGACCACGCCCAGCAGGTTGAAGGCCGGTCCGACCCAGGCCGCCCAGGTCTTGCGGGCGATCAGGAAGCCGGTCGCCGCCGAACCAAAGGCCCCCGCCGCCCACCCCGCCGCCAGCAGGGCCAGGGCCGCGGTCGGCATGGCCTGAGCGAAGGCCTTCAAGGCGGCCGGATCCTGCAAGTTGACGCCCGGCGGCGGCGGAAAGGCGCGGCCAAGGCCCATCTCGCAAAGACTGACGATCAACACATTGGCGATCACCGCGCCCAGCACGGCCAGAATGCCTCTGACGATCATGGCGCTCCACCCTCAATGCCCCAGGAAGATTGCCGCACGGCCCGAAAGCTGTCGAATCGCGTCCTGAAACGACAGAAGGCCCCGGATCGCTCCGGGGCCTTCTGGTTCAGCGTGAGCCGAAAATCTTAGTCGTCGGCGGCGGCCGAGAAGGACGGACCCGAGTCCTTGCCCTTTTCCGACACATCGCGGTCGACAAATTCGATGACGGCCAGCGGGGCGTTGTCGCCATAGCGGAAGCCGGCCTTCAGGACGCGGATGTAGCCGCCTTGACGGTCCTTGTAGCGCGGGCCGATGGCGGCGAACAGCTTGCCGACCTGTTCGACGTCGCGAACGATGCTGATGGCCTGACGACGCGCGTGCAGGTCGCCGCGCTTGGCCAGGGTGACCAGCTTCTCGACGAAGGGACGCAGTTCCTTGGCCTTGGGCAGGGTGGTGACGATCTGCTCGTGCTTGATCAGCGAGGCCGACATGTTGGCGAACATGGCGGTGCGGTGAGCAGAGGTACGGCCCAGTTTACGGTGTGCATAACCGTGACGCATTGAAGTCTCTCCTGGGCCGAGGCCCGCGATGGCGCGATCTAGCGCGGATTGTCACCCATCCCAGCCTGAATCCCCGCTGGGTCAGCACGAAGCGCCGGGGCCCTCCACCGCTGTTGCGGCTTCAAAGGACCCAGGACCGACCCTTGCGAGCCGGTCCGGGAGAAAGCGCGTAGTCCTTGGTTCTAGATCTGGTCTTCGAACTTCTTGGCCAGGTCTTCGATGTTTTCCGGCGGCCAGTTGGGAACGTCCATGCCCAGGTGCAGACCCATGCCAGCCAGCACTTCCTTGATTTCGTTCAAGGACTTGCGGCCGAAGTTCGGGGTGCGGAGCATCTCGGCTTCGGTCTTCTGGATCAGGTCGCCGATATAGACGATGTTGTCGTTCTTCAGGCAGTTGGCCGAACGCACCGACAGTTCCAGTTCGTCGACCTTCTTGAGCAGAGCCGGGTTGAACGGCAGCTCGGGCTTGGCCTCGTCCGCGGTCTTGGCCTTGGGCTCTTCGAAGGTGATGAAGATCTGCAGTTGGTCTTGCAGGATCCGGGCGGCATAGGCCACCGCGTCCACCGGCGTGACCGCGCCGTTGGTTTCGACTTCCAGGATCAGCTTGTCATAGTCCAGCGACTGGCCTTGACGGGTCGGCTCGACGCGATAGGCGACGCGCTTGACCGGCGAGTACAGGGCGTCGACGGCGATCAGGCCGATCGGCGCGTCTTCCGGACGGTTCTTGTCGGCGGGGACATAGCCCTTGCCGGTATTGACCGTGAACTCCATGCGGACCGAACCGCCATCGTCCAGCGTGCAGAGCACGTGGTCGGGGTTCAGGATCTCGATGTCGCCCGTGGTCTCGATCTGACCCGCGGTCACCGGGCCGGGGCCGGTGGCGCGCAGCGTCATGCGCTTCGGGCCCTCGGCGTGCATGCGCACGGCCAGTTGCTTGATGTTCAGAACGATGTCGACGACGTCTTCGCGGACGCCTTCGAGCGAGGAGAATTCGTGCACCACGCCATCAATCTGGATGGCGGTGACTGCGGCGCCCTGCAGCGACGACAGAAGAACGCGGCGCAGAGCGTTGCCGAGCGTCACACCGAAACCGCGCTCGAGAGGTTCGGCGACAATGCGAGCCTTGCGGGTCGCGTCGGCGCCAGTCTCGATCTGCGGCTTCTCAGGACGGATCAGCTCGTTCCAGTTTCTTTCGATCACGTGTCGGTCCCTTGAACGCGGCTCGCCGGCCGCGGTTTACGCAGCCGGCGAAGGGGCTTTGGTTCTAAATAAGTACTAGACGCGCCGACGCTTGGGCGGACGGCAGCCGTTATGCGGAATCGGCGTCACGTCGCGGATCGTCGTGATCGTCATGCCCGCGGCCTGAAGGGCGCGCAGAGCCGACTCACGACCGGAACCCGGGCCCGAGACGTTGACTTCGAGCGTCTTCACACCGTGCTCCGCCGCCTTCTTGCCCGCGTCTTCGGCGGCCATCTGAGCAGCGTAAGGAGTCGACTTGCGCGACCCCTTGAAGCCCATCGCGCCGGCGCTGGACCAGGAAATCGTGTTTCCCTGAGCGTCGGTGATGGTGATCATGGTGTTGTTGAACGAGGCGTTCACGTGCGCCACGCCCGAGGTGATGTTCTTGCGTTCGCGCTTTTTAACGCGACCCGGTTCCTTGGCCATCGTCAGGCTACCTTATTTCTTCTTGCCGGCGATCGGCTTGGCCGGACCCTTGCGGGTGCGAGCGTTCGTGTGCGTGCGCTGACCGCGGACCGGGAGGCCCTTACGGTGACGCAGGCCGCGATAGCAGGCCAGGTCCATCAGACGCTTGATGTTCATCGAATTTTCACGACGCAGGTCGCCTTCGACGGTGAAGTCCTTGTCGATCGCTTCGCGAATCTGAAGGACTTCGGCGTCGGTCAGCTGATTGACCCGGCGGGCGTCATCGATGCCCACCTTCGTGACGATGTCACGAGCGGACTTCTGGCCAATGCCATGAATATACTGAAGCGCGATCAAAACGCGCTTGTTCGTCGGGATGTTGACGCCTGCAATACGGGCCACGTCTAATGTTCTCCTAGTCACGCACTAAAGACGCGAACGGCGCGTCCGGGCCGGTCCGAAGACCTAGTCCGGCGCGCACAGATCGCGCCCTTTCGCGGAAGCGCCCCGTTATAGGGATAGTTGCGCATCCGTCAATGGAGGAATCCGGACAAATGAACGGATTCCAGCGAAGTCACGCCACGATAGAAAGTGCGGCGTCGATTGAAGCGGCGACCGTTTCCACGGAAGCCATGCCGTCGAGTTCGGTCAGCTTGCCCTGGGTCTCGTAGTAGGGCAGCAGCGGCGCGGTCTGGGCGTTATAGGCCGCCAGACGCGTCACGAACACTTCGGGATTGTCGTCAGCCCGACCCTGATCGGCGAAACGCTTGGTGATGCGTTCGATCAGGGCTGGCTCGTCTACCTTGAGTCGGAGGACGGCGTCGATTTTTTGGCCCCGACGGGCCAGCATGCGGTCCAGGGCTTCAGCCTGGGGCACGGTACGGGGAAATCCATCGAAGATCGCCCCGCCGGCCGCTTCGGCCTCTGGCAGGCGCTCCTCGATCAGATCGATGACGATTCCATCGGTGACCAGGTCGCCGCGGTCGAGCACGGCCTTGACCCGCTGACCCAGCTCCGAGCCCGAGGCGATGGCGGCGCGCAGCATGTCGCCCGTCGAGAGCTGAACCATCCCCCGCTGCTCTACCAGGCGCTTGGCCTGGGTGCCCTTCCCCGCCGCCGGCGGACCGAACAGAATCAAGTTCATGGAAGCCCCTTCGCGTTTCGGAGTCTCACGCCCCGTAGAGGCAGACCTAGAGCGGGTTCGAAAAAAACGGAAGCCGCTTTATGACAAAACGGCTTCCGTTGTTCCTTGAGCATGTCGAGGCCGGCCTAGCGGCCGCGGCCGCCGCGCAGCTTCGACTTCTTGATCAGGCCCTCATACTGGTGGGCCAGCAGGTGCGACTGGATCTGCGCCACGGTGTCCATGGTCACGGTCACGACGATCAGGATCGAGGTGCCGCCCAGGGCGAACTGGGTCGCGCCCATGGCCCCCATCAGGACCTCCGGGATGATACAGACCGCGGTGATATAGGCCGCGCCGATCACCGTCAGACGGGTCAGCACGTAGTCGAGATATTCGGCCGTGCGCTTGCCGGGACGGATGCCCGGCATGAAGCCGCCGTACTTGCGAAGGTTCTCCGCCGTCTCGTCGGGATTGAACACGACCGAGGTGTAGAAGAACGAGAAGAAGATGATCAGGGCCGCATAGATCACCATGAAGGTCGGCTGACCGTGTTGCAGCGCGCCGACCGCCGTGGGCAGCCAGGACGCCCAATTGGGCAGCTGGGCCGTCGCCAGGAACTGCATGGCCGTGGTCGGCAGCAGCAGCAGGCTGGAGGCGAAGATCGGCGGGATGACGCCGGCGGTGTTGATCTTCAGCGGGATGAACGAGCTTTCGCCGCCGACCATCCGGTTGCCCTGCTGGCGCTTGGGATAGTGAATCAGCAGGCGTCGCTGCGAGCGCTCGATGAACACGATGGCCGCGACGACCACCACGGCCAGGGCGAAGATGACGAACAGCGAGAAGCCCTGCATCGAACCGACGCGAACCATCTCGAACATGTTGGCCACGCCGCGCGGCAGGGCCGCGACGATACCGGCGAAGATGATCAGGGAAACGCCGTTGCCGACGCCGCGGCTGGTGATCTGCTCGCCCAGCCACATCAGGAACAGGGTGCCGCCCGTCAGGGCCACGACCGTCGAGGCCACGAAGAAGGCCGGGGCGACGCCGGAGACGACCAAGCCCTCCTGGCTCTGCAGGCCGACCGCGATGCTGAACGACTGCACGACCGCCAGAACGACCGCCAGGTAGCGGGTGTACTGGTTGAGGGTCTTGCGACCCGCCTCCCCGCCTTCCTTTTTCAGCTTCTCCCACGGCGGATAGACCGAGCCCATCAGCTGCACGATGATCGAGGCGCTGATGTAGGGCATCACGTTCAGCGAGAAGATCGCCATCCGCTCGACGGCGCCGCCCGAGAACATGTTGAACATGCCCAGAATGCCCTTCGACTGTCCGGCGAAGGCCGAGGCGAAGGCTTCCGGATTGATCCCGGGGATCGGCACGTAGGTGCCGAGACGGAACACCACCAGGGCGATGATCGTGAACCAGATACGCTTATGAAGCTCGGTCGCCTTTTGGAACGACGCGATATTCATATTGGCTGCGAGTTGTTCGGCGGCCGAGGCCATTCAATTCCCCACGACTCAAGAGCGAAACCGCCGAGCGCCGAAACCAGCGCTGGCGAAGATCCCGCCCTGAAAATTAGATCTCGGGCCTGCTTATCCTTTTCAAGGAAGATTTGAAAAGGGCAGGCGCGAGCAGGAGCCACAAATAGGTGAGGCCCGCCGCGATGTCACGGCGAGCCCCTAAATTCTGTCATCCCGGTCGAAACAAAGTCCCGAAGGCGCACGAGGCGCCCGGGATGACATATGTCGTTTAGGCCTTGGCTTCGGCTTCGACCTTGACCTTCTTGGTCACGGTCACCGAACCGCCGGCGGCTTCAACGGCCTTGATGGCCGCTTCGGTCGCCGAATAGACGGTCAGCTTCAGGGCCGACTTGATTTCGCCCTTGCCCAGCAGCTTCACGCCGTCCAGTTCGCGACGGATCACGCCGGCGGCGATCAGGTCGGCGACCGAGACGTCAGCGCCGGCCTTCAGCTTGCCGGCTTCGACGGCCTGTTCCAGGCGCCACAGGTTCACTTCGGCGAAGTCGAGGCGGAAGGGGTTGTTGAAGCCGCGCTTAGGCATACGCATGTGCAGCGGCATCTGGCCGCCTTCGAAGCCGGCGATGGCGACGCCCGAGCGCGCCTTCTGGCCCTTGACGCCGCGACCGGCGGTCTTGCCCTTGCCCGAACCCGGACCACGGCCAACGCGCATGCGGCCCTTGGTCGAGCCGGGAGCCGGAGCCAGTTCATTAAGCTTGGTCATATGTGCCTCTCCTTGGAGATCTGCGCCCGGCCAATGGCCGGACTCGGCTTGAAAACGGTAGATAGTCTCAAACGAAAACCACCCCGGCTTTCACCGGGGTGGCGATTTCGACGTCTCGTACGCAGACCTACTCGACGATTTCCAGCATGTGGGCGACCTTGCGGATCATCCACGGACCGAAGGGGTGTCTTCCAGCGTGGACACCCGGCCCAGCTTGTTGAGACCCAGGCCCGCCAGCGTAGCGCGCTGGCCGGCGTTGCGACGGATCGGGCTGCCGGTCTGGCGGACCGTGACGGTTTTTGCTTCAGCCATGACTTAGACCTCGAGGGCGTCCGGCGCCGAGGCGCCGTCGGCGCGGCGGCCGAGAATGTCGCTGACCTTCTTGCCGCGCTTGGCGGCGATCTGGCGGGGCGACGATTGAACCTTCAGGGCCTCGAACGTGGCGCGAACCATGTTGTACGGGTTCGAGGAACCCGTCGACTTGGCCACGACGTCCTGGACGCCCAGGGTTTCGAGAACCGCGCGCATCGGACCGCCGGCGATGACGCCCGTGCCGGGAGGGGCAGCGCGCATCATGACCTTGCCAGCACCCCAACGGCCGTAGCCGTCGTGGTGCAGGGTGCGCGATTCCCGCAGGGGGACGCGAACCATGGTCTTCTTGGCTTCTTCGGTCGCCTTGCGGATGGCTTCCGGCACTTCACGCGCCTTGCCATGACCGAAGCCGACGCGGCCCTTTTGGTCGCCGACGACCATCAGAGCGGCGAAGCTGAAGCGACGGCCGCCCTTAACGGTGGCGGCGACGCGGTTAATGTGGACGAGCTTTTCGACGATGTCGCTGTCGGCGCGCTCTTCCGGGGCGTTGCGGTCGCGACGGCCACGATTGGGGCCGCCGTCTCCGCGCTGTTGATCACCACGAGCCATGCTGTGATTCCCTTAGAAATTCAGGCCGGCTTCGCGCGCGGCGTCAGCCAGGGCTTTCACCCGACCGTGGAAGATGTAGCCGCCGCGATCGAAAACGACGTCCTTGACGCCTTTTTCAATAGCGCGCTCGGCGACGAGCTTGCCGACCAGAGCGGCCGCGTCCTTGTCCGCGCCCTTGGTCTTGCCTTCACCCTCGAGGGTGGAGGCCGAGGCCAGGGTCACGCCGCGTTCATCATCGATGATCTGGGCGTAGATGTTCTTGGACGAACGGAAGACCGTAAGACGCGGACGACCGTTGGACAGGGCCTTGAGGCGGGTGCGGGTGCGTTGGGCACGACGCACGGCGGATTCGCGAGGTGAGAGCGCCATGGCTTACTTCTTCTTGCCTTCCTTGCGGCGAACCTTCTCGCCGGCATAACGCACGCCCTTGCCCTTGTAGGGCTCGGGGGGACGAATGCGGCGGATCTTCGCGGCAATCTCGCCGACCGCCTGCTTGTCAGCACCAGCGATCTTGATTTCGGTCTGCTTGGGCACAGCGAAGGTGACGCCGGCCGGAGCCTCGACGTTCACATCGTGGCTGAAACCGAGCTGGATGGAGAGCGCGGTGCCCTTCATCGCGGCGCGGTAACCAACGCCCACCAGCTCGAGGGTTTCCTCGAAGCCGGCGGTGACGCCGTGCACCATGTTCGCCAGAAGCGTGCGGGACAGACCCCACATCGACTTGGCGCGCTTGCTTTCATCGCGCGGGCTCAAGGTCAGCTCGGAATTCTCCAGCTTGACCTCGATCTCGTCGGCGATGGTCCAGGCGAGTTGACCCTTGGGGCCCTTCACCGTGACCGTCTGACCTTCGACCGTGACATTCACGCCCGAGGGGATTTCGACGGCTTTCTTACCGATCCGTGACATGTTTTTCCCTCCCGCGCCTAGTAGACGCGGCAGAGGACTTCGCCACCGACATTAGCGTCGCGTGCGGCGGAGTCCGACATGACGCCCTTCGGCGTCGAAAGGATCGAGATGCCCAAGCCGTTCTTGATCGGCTTCAGGTCCTTGATCGACGAATAGACGCGACGGCCAGGCTTGGACACGCGGCTGATCTCGGCGATCACGGGCTCACCGTCAAAATACTTGAGCTCGATCTCGAATTCGGGGAACGCACCGGGCTTCTCGACGAGCGAGTAGCCGCGGATGTAGCCTTCGTCGGCCAGCACGTCCAGGACGCGGGCGCGCAGCTTGGAAGCCGGCGTCGCAACCTTCGAGCGCTTGCGCGTGGCGGCGTTCTTGATGCGAGCGATCATGTCGCTCAGGGGATCGTTCATCGACATCTGATCGTCCTCACCAGCTCGATTTCACGAGACCGGGGATCTGCCCCGCCGAGCCGAGCTCGCGCAAGGCGATCCGGCTCATCTTAAGCTTGCGATAATAGGCGCGCGGGCGGCCCGTCACTTCGCATCGGTTACGGATGCGAACGGCGGACGAGTTGCGCGGAAGCTTCGCGAGCTTCAGGCGGGCTTCGAAACGTTCTTCGAGCGGCAGGCTTTCGTCATTGGCGATAGCCTTCAGCGCTTCGCGCTTGCCGGCCATTTGCTTGACGAGGGCCTTGACCATCTCGTTACGGTTGACGGCGCTTTTCTTTGCCATGGTGTGTTTCCCTGCCCGCTCTTAATTCGTGAACGGGAACTGGAATTCCTTCAGGAGAGCCTTGGCTTCCTGATCGGACTTCGCAGTGGTGCAGACGATGATGTCCATGCCCCAGATCTGTTCGATCTGGTCATAGTTGATTTCCGGGAACACCAGGTGCTCTTTCAGACCCATGGCGTAGTTGCCACGGCCGTCGAAGCTCTTGCCGTTCAGGCCGCGGAAGTCCTTCACGCGCGGCAGCGCGATCGTGACCAGGCGGTCGAGGAATTCGTACATCCGGTCCTTGCGGAGGGTCACCTTGGCGCCGACCACCATGCCTTCGCGCAGCTTGAAACCGGCGATCGACTTGCGGGCCTTCGTGGCGACCGGCTTCTGGCCGGCGATGAGGGTCAGGTCCTTGATGGCCGTTTGGGCCTTCTTGGAGTCCGCGACAGCCTCGCCGATACCCATGTTCAGGACGATCTTGTCCAGCTTGGGGATCTGCATCTCGTTGGTGTAGCCGAACTGTTCCTTCAACGCGGCGCGGATGCGCGCGCGATATTCGGACTTCAGCCGCGGCTCGTAAGCTTGATCAACCATTGATCACCTCGCCGGTGGTCTTGGCCACGCGCACCTTCTTGTCGCCTTCGATCTTGAAGCCGACGCGGGTGGGTTTGCCGTTGGAATCGACGATCGCCACGTTCGAAACGTGAAGCGCCGCTTCCTTGCTCTTGATGCCGCCTTGCGGATCGGCCTGGGTCGCCTTGGTATGGCGTTGAACCAGGTTCACGCCCGCCACGACGACGCGGTTTTCCTTGGGGAGAACCAGGGACACAGCGCCTTGCTTGCCCTTGTCCTTGCCCGCGAGGACGACAACGCGGTCGCCCTTCTTGATCTTGGCAGCCATTACAGCACCTCGGGGGCGAGGGAGATGATCTTCATGTGGTTCTTGGCGCGCAGTTCACGAGGAACCGGGCCGAAGATCCGCGTGCCGACCGGCTCGCTCTGCTTATTGACGATGACCGCGGCATTCTTGTCGAAGCGCGATCAGCGAACCGTCCTTTGCGCTTCATGCCTTGGTTGACGAACGACGACGGCGCGAAGCACGTCACCCTTCTTCACGCGACCGCGGGGAATGGCTTCCTTCACGGACACGACGATCACGTCACCGACACTGGCGTAGCGACGACCTGCGCCACCCAGCACCTTGATGCACATGACCCGGCGAGCGCCGGAGTTGTCGGCGACTTCCAGGTTAGTTTGCATCTGGATCATGGTTCAAACCTTCCAGATTAAGCCGAGACCTTGGGAAGGACTTCCCAGGTCTTCAGCTTTGACTTCGGAGCACATTCGACGATGCGGGCGATTTCGCCTGCCTTGTACGAGTTGCTCTCATCGTGTGCGTGGTACTTCTTGGACCGACGCACGATCTTCTTCAGCAGCGGGTGAACGATGGTCCGTTCAACCTTAACCACTACGGTTTTGTCGCCCTTATCGGAGACGACAACCCCTTCGAGGATACGCTTGGGCATATCGTTCTCCTTAAGCCGCGGCCTTGGCGCGCAGCACGGTCTTGATGCGGGCGATGTCCTTGCGGATCTCGCCAACGCGGTGGGTCTTTTCCACCTGACCGGTCGCTGCCTGGAAGCGCAGGTTGAACTGCTCCTTCTTGAGGCTGAGCAGCTGCTCGGCGAGTTGGTCGGGGGTCAGAGCCCGGATATCAGCGATCTTGGTCATGCCGCTTCGGCCTCCAGAGCCGCACCGGCGTCGATGCGGGTAACGACGCGGGTCCGGATCGGCAGCTTGGCCGCGCCGAGGCGCAGAGCTTCGCGAGCGATGTCGTCCGGCACGCCGTCGATTTCGAACATGATCCGGCCCGGCGCGACGCGCGCGGCCCAGTGATCGACGGCGCCCTTGCCCTTACCCATCCGGACTTCGGCCGGCTTGCCGGTGACCGGCACGTCGGGGAAGATACGGATCCAGACGCGGCCTTGACGCTTCATCTGACGGGTGATGGCACGACGAGCAGCTTCGATCTGACGCGCGGTGATGCGCTCGGGCTCAACGGCCTTGAGGCCGTAGGAGCCGAAGTTCAGCAGTGCGCCGCCCTTCGTGGAACCGCTGATGCGGCCCTTGAACTGCTTGCGGTACTTGGTTTTCTTCGGTGACAGCATAGCGCTCTATCCTCAGTCCCGACCGCGGCGGCCGCGGTCACCCCGGTCAGGGCGATCGCCACGCTCACGTCCGCCACCTTCGCCGGCGGGGCCGGATTCAGTGGCCAGACGCTTGTCCAGCGCCATCGGGTCATGCTCCAGCACTTCGCCTTTGAAGATCCAGGTCTTCACGCCGATGATGCCGTAGGTGGTCTTGGCTTCCGCGAAACCGTAGTCGATGTCGGCGCGCAGGGTGTGGAGCGGCACGCGACCTTCGCGATACCATTCCATCCGCGCGATTTCCGCGCCGCCGAGGCGGCCCGACACGTTGATGCGGATGCCCTTGGCGCCAAGACGGACGGCCGATTGGATCGACCGCTTCATGGCGCGACGGAAGGCGATCCGGCGCTCGAGCTGCTGGGCGATGGACTCGGCCACCAGCTGGGCGTCGGTTTCAGGCTTACGGATTTCAACGATGTTCAGGTGAACGTCGCCTTCCGTCATCACCGACAGGTCCTTGCGGAGCTTGTCGATGTCAGCGCCCTTCTTGCCGATGATGACGCCCGGACGGGCGGCATAGATCGTGACACGGCACTTCTTGTGCGGGCGCTCGATGATGATGCGCGAAACGCCGGCTTGATACAGGCGCTTCTTGAGCATTGCACGGACCGCGAGATCTTGGTGCAGGAGCTTGCCGTACTGGGGACCGTCGGCGAACCAACGGCTGTCCCAGGTACGGTTGATGCCGAGCCGAAGCCCGACCGGATTGACTTTCTGACCCATTAGGCGGCCTCACCCAGTTCGCGGACCACGATGGTGATCTCGGAGAACGGCTTTTCAACGCGCGTGGCCCGACCGCGAGCACGCGGCGAGAAGCGCTTCATCACCAGGTTTTTGCCCACATAGGCCTCGGCGACGACAAGCGAGTCGATGTCGAGGTTGTGGTTGTTTTCAGCGTTGGAGATCGCCGAATACAGCGCCTTGCGGACGTCCTGGGCGATGCGCTTGTGGCTGAATTCGAGCTCATTGAGAGCGCGCTGGACGTTCAGGCCACGAATGGACTGAGCGACCAGGTTCAGCTTACGAGCGCTAGTGCGCAAGGTACGTACCTTGCACATCGCTTCGTTGGCCGGGAGGCGGCGAGCTTGTTTAGCTTGGCTCATGGCCTACTTCCTCTTCGCCTTCTTGTCGGCGGCGTGGCCGGGGAAGCTGCGGGTGGGCGAAAACTCACCGAACTTCATGCCGACCATGTCTTCCGACACGGACACGGGAACGTGCTTGTGGCCGTTGTGCACGCCGAAGGTCAGACCGACAAACTGCGGCATGATCGTCGAACGGCGCGACCAGGTCTTGATCACGTCCTTGCGGCCCGACGACAGCGCGGCGTCGGCCTTCTTCAGGAGGTACCCGTCGACAAACGGGCCTTTCCAGACGGAGCGGGTCATGGCTTAGCGGCCCTTTTTCGCTTTGTGGCGCGAACGGATGATGAACTTATCCGTGGCCTTGTTGACGCGGGTCTTGGCGCCCTTGGTCGGCTTGCCGGCCGGGGTCACCGGGTTGCGGCCGCCCGAGGTCCGGCCTTCACCACCACCGTGGGGGTGGTCGACCGGGTTCATGGCGACGCCGCGAACGTGGGGACGACGACCCATGTGACGAACACGACCGGCCTTGCCGAGGTTTTCGTTCATGTGGTCGGGGTTGGACACGGCGCCGATGGTGGCCATGCACGTGTCGAGCACCATGCGCAGTTCGCCCGAATTGAGGCGGATCTGGGCGTAGCCGGCGTCACGACCGACCAGCTGGGCGTAGGCGCCAGCCGAACGGGCGATCTGACCACCCTTGGCGGGCTTCAGCTCAACATTGTGGATGATCGTGCCGATCGGCATCGTGCGGAGGGCCGAGGCGTTGCCGGGCTTCACATCGACCTTGTCGGCGGTGACGACTTCGTCGCCGGCCTTGAGGCGCTGCGGGGCCAGGATGTAGGAGAGCTCGCCGTCGGCCTGATACTTGATCAGGGCGATGAAGCG
>NZ_PEGG01000013.1 GCF_002737765.1 Caulobacter sp. B11
GCCGCCCTGCACGATATCATGGGCGAGGACGGCAACCTTCGCCCATTATCCGATCGGCTGGACCAACGCCTCCAACACGCCCTACCGGCTCTACAAGCAGTATGCCGCCCTCGGCGGGGTCGCTGATCCGCTGATCGTGTCATGGCCGGGCAAGATCGCCGACAAGGGCGCCCTGCGCCAACAGTTCGTGCACGTCATCGACCTGTTTCCCACCGTGCTGGAGGCCTGCGGGATCACCCGGCCCGAGCTCTATCAGGGCCGCCCGCAGAAGCCCGTCGAGGGGGCCAGCATCGCCGGCACCTTCGCCTCGGCCAGCAGCAAGACCCGGCAGGAGCAGTATTTCGAACTGGGCGGCTTCCGGGCCTATCAGGAGGGCGACTGGCGGCTGGTGGCCCAGCACCGGCGCGGCGACGACTTCGAGAAGGACCACTGGGCGCTCTACGATCTGGTCAAGGATCCCAACGAACTGATCGACGTCTCGGCCGCCCATCCCGAGGTCGCCCAGCGCCTCGAACGCAAGTGGATGGACGCCGCGCGAAGCCACGACGTCCTGCCGCTCGACGACCGGCCCCTGCTGCTGAAAATGGTCCAGCAGCGGGCCAAGATGTTGCGCAAGCGCTGGGACATCGTCCCTCCGGTCGAGCCGCTATCGACCGATGTCTCGCCGATCGTCTGCGGCCTGTCGCACAGCATTGCCGTGACGCTGGAGCGCCCGCGCGGCGACGAGGACGGGGTTCTGGTCGCGCACGGCTCGCGACCGGCCGGCTATGTGCTCTATGTCGACAAGGGCCGGCTGATCTATGAGACGAGCCTGATCCCGTGGAGCGAACAGATCGTCTCGCCCGAGCGCCTGCCAAAAGGCCCGTGCAAGATCGAGTACCGGCAGTCGATGACCTCGCGCCCGTTCGAGGGGCGCGGCGCGCTCTATGTCAACGGCCGCAAGGTGGCGGAGAAGACCTTCGAGCGGGTGCTGTTCGCGCCGGGCTATGACGGATTCTGCGTCGGATCGGACCTCGGCAACCGGGTGTCGCGGGCTTATGAGGGGCCCAATCCCTTCCAGGGCGCGATCCGCCGCGTGCTGATCGAGGTCGACACCAAGTCGATGAGCCCGGTCGAGACCCTGCGCTTCATCAAGCAGATGCAGATCAAGGTCTGAGCCGATGGCTTGAGCGCGGGCGGGCTTGTCGCGGGCGGCGGGGAAGGCATAGCTGACGGCCCGTCCTCGGGACGCCGCTTACCCTTCGAGCCTCATGACCCCGCTTGTGCTGAAGACCGACCGCGCCGAACTCCACCTGCTGCCGGCCCTCGGCGGGGCGATCGGGCGTTTCGAGTGGGATGGCCGCGCCGTGCTCCGGCCGACGCCGGCCGGCGCCGAGGACGTGCTGGAGACCGCCTGTTTCCCGCTGGTCCCGTTCTGCAACCGCATACCCCGGGGCCGCTTTGTCTTTGAGGGGCGGACGGTCAGCCTCGCCCCCAATCTCGGCGATCATCCCCATGCCCTGCATGGCCAGGGTTGGCGGGCGCCCTGGCAGGTCGAGGCGGCGGGCGTCGATCACGCCGTCTTAGTCTATGAGCATCCGGCGGGAGAATGGCCGTGGCCCTATCGCGCAGCCGAGAGGTTCAGCCTCGACGAGACCGGCCTGCGGATCGTGCTGAGCGTGACCAACACCGGCCAGACGGCCATGCCCGCCGCCCTTGGCCTGCATCCCTATTTCGCCGTTCGTCCCGGCGAGCGGCTGACGGCGGCGGTCGACGGCGTCTGGCTGACCGACGCCGAGATCCTGCCGACAATCCACCAGCCCGGCGTTTGGGGCCCCGACTGGGCGCGCGGCGCATCGGTGGCGACGACCAGCTTGATTGACCACTGTTATACGGGCTGGAACGGCCGGGCGACGCTGTCCGCGCCGGGCGGCCCAACGACCGTGATGACGGCCTCGCCCGCCTGTCGCTGGCTGCATGTCTATGCGCCGCCGGGCGGCGACTTCGTCTGCGCCGAGCCCGTCGCCAATCGTCCCGATCCGTTTGGCGGAGCCGAGCGCGGCGTCTCGGTGCTGGCGCCGGGGGAATCCTTGTCGGTGTGGATGGTGATCGCGGTGGCGCCGGCGGGATGAGGCCCTGTGACTCGCGACTCGTCTTGCTTGTGGGAACAAAATAGGAACAATAGCGAGATCGCCATTTCGGGAGTTTCGCCATGTCCGCCGCCTCCGCTCACCCCTTCGAGACCGGGTTTGCCTCCACGGGTCTTTGTGCGGGCGAGCACGCCGGCGGTCGGGAGGCGGTGGCCCAGGCTGTCCTGGCCGGGGCCTGGCGGGCCCTGCGCGCCGCCGGCTTCCATGAGGCCGAGGTCCAGGCTCTGTTCGACCAGATCGCCGATCGGCCGGAAGACCTGGCGCGGCGTCTGCGCAAGATCGCCAACGGCCGCCATCAGGACTGATCCCGGAGTTCTTGGCCGCTCTAGCCGCGGCGGGTTCGTTCCAGGATCGCCCTGAGGGTCTGGGCCTTTTGCGGCAGGTCGGTCGCGATGCGCGACGCCAGTTCGCGGATGCCCGCCGGATAGGCTTCGCCGCCTTCGGCGATTTCCAGCGCCCTGACCGCCAGGGCATTCAGCTCGCGGTCCAGGGCCTCGACCTGTTCCTGGGCCAGCATCCGGGCTTCGGTTTGCAGCCGTTGAACCCGCTGAGTCGTGGTCTCGGGGCCTCGGCTCAGATTATAGATCTCGGCGCTATGGGTCGGCGGACGGGCCGGGGTCGGGCTCATGCTGGGTCTCCAGGGGCCGGAGATTGGCCTCGCCAGTGATAAGGCGCGGCCAAGCCTTGCTGTTCCCTGGCTCTTGACGATCGGCCTGCGGCTGTTGCGCGGGCGCCACGTGGCCGACGGCTAGCCCTTCGGCGCAGTGTCGGTCTCGAGCGGGCAGGGTCCGACATAGGTCCCCTCACTGCGCAGGTGCAGCCTTTGGCGCTGCCCATAGGCCTGGAGGGTCAGGTCAAGGTCCGTGACCACGTGGGTGGTGAAATCGCCGCTGACCACGCCGGTCAGGCTGTAGGTGATCTTGTCGCGTTGGCAGCTTTGGCTCAGAGCGAAGCCGTCGGCGGTGCGAGTCATGGTCGGCTTGCCGCAAGGGCTCGACTTGGCGGCCGCCTCCGCGCCGGGATCAAAGCCCTCGCCGATACATTGGCGGCTTTCCTGCTGGTCGCCATGACTGGCGATCACGAACGACCACAGGCCAGGCTTGAGGGTCCTGGGACCCTCGACCGGGGCGGCCGGCGGCGGGTCGGGAGCCTTGTCGGCGCCGCGCGAGCAGGCGGTCAGGCTGACGCAGGCGAGCAAGGCCAAGGCGGACCCCCGCCGAGGACGGGGTCTGGCGACGACGGCGCGATCGACGTTTAGCGTCGCGCCGTCGGCCATGATCAGGGGTTCAAGCCGGCCTTGATCGCTCATTTCCGTGCACTCTCGAACTCGCGTCCAAGCGCACTATAGCCGCGGATGTCAGCCCGGATAGACTTGACCGATGGGCGCGCTCGGCGCGCCGGTCGGGAACGGCGAGGGCGCCGCCACCGGGCTGGCCTGCGGGCTCGGCGCCGAGGCCGGGCGCTGGAATTTCAGGCTGCGACCCTGGAACTGGGCGCCGGTTTCCATGGCCAGCTGCTCATGGGTGATGTCGCCGTCGACATTGGCTGTCCCATAAAGGCGCACGGTCTTGGCGGAAACGGCGCCCATGACCCGGCCGTGGATCTCGATGGCCTGAGCGTACAGCGAGCCCTCGACCAGACCGTTGGGACCCAGCACCAGCTTGCCGACGCGAACGTCGCCCTGAACGGCGCAGTCGAGGTGCAACTCACCGTCGCCGGTGATGTCGCCCTTGATCATCACGCCCTGGGCGATCAGCGAGGCGGGCCGCGGGCGCGGCGGCGGTTGCGGCGCGGCCTGGGTCGCGGCGACGGGCGTGCGTTCCGGCGTCGCGAGGGCGACGGGAGCGGGGGTGTCTTTTTTCTTGGCGAACATGGCGTTGTCTCGAAATGGTTCGGCTTGCCACAAGCTGAGCAAGACCCGGGCCGTTCAGTGGAGACAGGGAGCCTGCACGGCGCGTCTAGAACTCCGGCGCGACGATCGCGCGGGCCTGGGCCTCGTCCCGCCGGATCTGATCGACCATCAGCTCGATGCTGCCGAACTTCAGTTCAGGTCGCAGGAAGGCGATGAGGTCGGTCTCGATGACCTGGCCATAGAGATCCTCGTCGAAGTCGAACAACCAGGTCTCCAGGCGCGTCTCGACCTCGGCCCGTGGTGGGATTGTTGCCCAGATTGGCGACGCCGGGCACTTCGCGGCCGTCGGGAGCCGCGTGCGCGTGGCGTAGACGCCCAGCCTGGGCACCACCATAGTCGACCATCTCGACATTGGCGGTGGGGAAGCCCGAGCTTGCGGCCCAGCTGCTGACCGCGCCGCACGAACGCCCTCGATGGCGAAGGGCGGCCCCATGATGCGCGTGGCGATCTCGGGCCGGCCGTCGCGCAAGGCGTCGCGCACGCCGGTCGAGGAGAACTTCTCGCCATCGCCGCCCGCCACGGCGGTGGCGACCGAGACCGAGAATCCGAACTCGTCGCCATAGGTCTTCATCAGCTCGGCGCTGCCGGAGCGCCCGCGCCCGAACGAGATGTCGAAACCCACGGCCACGTGGCGAACGCCCAGGCCTTCGACCAGCACCCGCTCGACAAACTCGCGATCGGTGAAGCTGGCCATTTCGAAATCGAACGGCAGCAGATACAGCAGGTCGACGCCCAGATGGCTCATGGCGCGAGCCTGCTGGTCGAGGGTCATCAACCGGAAGGCCGGCTCGGACGGGCGGAACAGCCGCCGAGGATGGGGATCGAACGTCACCACGCCCAGAGGAGCCTTGAGGCGACCGGCCGCCTTGGCCGCCTGGGCGATCACCTGCTGGTGACCGCGATGCACGCCGTCGAAATTGCCCAGAGCCACGGCCGCCCCGCGTTGCGCGGCCGGCAGGGCCTTCCAGCCGTGAACGATCCTGTTGTCCATCAGGCGTCCTTGCGCGGAACCATGATCACCGCTTCGCCCTCGACCACGGGCTTGGCGTTGACCAGGCAGACGGTGGCCAGGGTGACGCGGGCCTTGGCCGTGTCGATGTCGGTGATGGTGGCGCGGGCCGTCACGGCGTCGCCGATCTTGACCGGCCGCTTGAAGCGCAGGGTCTGGGACAGGTAGATCGCGCCCGAGCCGGGCAGGGTGGTGCCGATCACCGCCGAGATATAGCCGGCCGACAGCATGCCGTGGGCGATGCGTTCCCCGAAACTGGTGGTGGCCGCGAAAGCGGCGTCGAGATGCACGGGGTTGTTGTCGCCCGTGACGGCGGCGAAGGCGTCAATATCGGCGGCGCCGACGACGCGGGTCAGCTCGGCGCTCTGGCCGACGCTCAACTCTTCGAGAAACAAACCCTGCATGCGACGCCCCTAGTTTATCTGGTTCTGGCCGTGAGGCGTTGTAGCGCGCGCAACGCGGTTGTCACGGCGCCACTTTACGGATGGCTCGTCCTTGTCAGGCGCTTTGCGCTTCGTCCGTGATCGCCGGATGGCTCCATGCGTCCAGGAAGGCCGTCAGCTGGGCCAGCGGCATCGGCTTGGCGATGTGGTAGCCTTGGGCGATGTCGCAGCCCATTAGGCTCAGAAGGCCAAGGGATTCACGGTTCTCGACCCCTTCGGCCGTCACCTTCATGCCCAGGCTGTGGGCCAGGTCGATGGTCGACTTGACCAGCAGGGCGTCCTTGCCGTCGCTGTCGAGGGTCAGGATGAAGCTCTTGTCGATCTTCAGCTCGTCGGCCCGGATCTGCTTGAGATAGGCCAGGGACGACAGGCCAGAGCCATAGTCGTCGATCGAGATGGCGATCCCGGCCGCGGCCAGGCGCGCGATCACGCCCAGGGCGGCTTCTGGATTGCCGATCACGGCGGTTTCGGTCACCTCGAAGCACATCCGCGCGCCCGTCGCCTGAATCCGGGCGATGGCGCGGTCCGCGAAGTCGAGGTCGTCGACCAGCCGGCCGGAGATGTTGATCGACATCAGCACGTCATGTCCGGCCGCGAACAAGGCTTGCTGATCGGCGATGGCGCGCTCCAGGACGCATTCGGTCAGGGCGCGGATATGGCCGGTCTCCTCGGCCATCTCGACGAACAGGTCTGGTCGCAGCATGCCCCGGGTCGGGTGGTTCCAGCGGACCAGCGCCTCGACCCCGGTGATCGCCCCGCTGCGCAGGTCAAGCTTGGGCTGGTGGTTGAGGAACAGGGCTCCGCTGGCGACGCCTTCAAGCATCTCGCTCATCAGCGACAGGTTGCCGGCTGGATCGCCATAGGCGACGGCGTCGAAGGCTGCGACCTTGCGGCCTGTGGCGCGCGCCTGGTCCAGAGCGATCAGGGCGTGCTCGACAAGCCGCGCGGCGTCGTCCGTCGTGGCGTCGCCGGCTCCAAGGCCGTGGGTCAGGTGGATGTCGATCAGTTCGCCCCCCAGGCGCAGGGGCGCTTCCAGCGAGCCGGCCGCGGTTTCGATCAGGGGCAGGGCGGCGGCCAGATCGCGGAGGTCCGACACCACGCCCAGGGTCGAGGTGGTCAGCCGGGCGACCACGGCGCGGGGATCCTGGGCCTGGACGCGGGCGCCGATCTCGGCCACCAGCTCGGTGGCCAGGCTGTAGCCGATCGCGCCGCGCAGGAAGGTAAAGCGGTCCAGGCCGAGGGTCGCGACCACGACCTGTTCGCCGGGCGCCAGGGTGGCCAGGCGGGCGCTGATCGCGCGCTCCAGGGCCAGACGATTGTGCAGCCCGGTCTCGGCGTCATGCAGGGCCAGGTGGGTGATGCGGGCCTCGCGGTCGCGGATCTCGGCGGCCATGAGATTGAAGCTGCCGGCCAGCCGGCCGATCTCGTCGTCGGTCTGGACCGCGACGTGCACGTCTTCCCCGCGTTGCAGGCGGCGGGCGGCGTCGTCCAGGGCGATGATCGGACGCGACAGGCCGCGCGACAGGCCGAAGCTGGCGGCGGCGACCAGGGCGGCGCCGATCAGGCCGACGATGACCACGGCGGCCATCAGCGGCCGGTAGGGCGCCAGGGCCGCGGCCATGGGATAGCGCAGAAGCAGGGCGGCCGAGGCCTGACCGTCGAGGGACTTCAGCGGCTTGACCAGGACCAGATCGTCGCCGGCGGCGGTCTTGAGATGCCCCGGCGCGGCGGCCCCGGTCTGGATCGCGGCCGCGACAAAGGGCGCCAGGACGGCGCTGTCTGGGCCCTGGTCGGTGGTCAGCCAGGCGTCGCCGCGACGGTCGAACACCTGGGCGTCCAGCTCAATCGCCGAAAGCCGCTCAAGCGCCCGCATCTCGCGATCATCCAGGCGGGCTGCGAACACGATCCAGCCCGTCAAGGTGGGCGACAGAACCGGCGCCGAGATCATTTGATAGGGCGCGCCGTCCACCACGAAGACGCCCTGGGCGCCGTCCTGCGCATCCAGCGCCCGCCACAGCCGGTCGATGTCGATCTTGGACGGATCGACGCCCACGACCTCGCCGTCCACCCCGACCATGAAGGCCAGATCCAGGCCCATGCGGTCGCGCAGGTTGCGCACCGCCGATTCCACCGTCGGCGCATCCCGCGTGGCGACGGCCTCTCGAAAGCCGAAGTCGCGCGACAGCAGTTGAGCGCCGTCCTGCAGCCGCTGTGTGCGTAGCGCCAGACGCGGTCAAACACCGTGCCGGTGGCGGCCAGTTCGTCGCGAACGGTCTCCTGCGCCTTGCTGGCGATGGCCAGGAAGACCGTCACCGCCACCAGCCCGAGGGCCAGGGCGAACAGGCCCGAATAGAGCACGGTAAGCTTGGTCTGGAGGCGCTGGAACATCATCGCCGGGCTCAGTGATGCGGCGCGGGCGGGGCGCAGGTCGATCGACACGGCCTCGCGCATCGCGCCGCGCGCCGAGGTGATCGGCAGAACCTTTTCGTTCTTCGGCGCGCGCAGATAGGGATGCCAGATCCGCACCACGACCGCGCCATCGGGGACGCCGCGCAGGGTCACGACCCCGGCGCTGTCGCTCTTGGCGGCATGGGCGGTGTCGACCACCTTGATGAAGCCGACCATCTGGTCGTGGATATTGCAGCCGATAGCCGCGACGCCGACGGCGGGCAGGCGAACGACCCGGTTCTCCTCGCGTCCGTACAGCTTCAACTCGAACCTGTTGCCGGCCGAGAAGGAATAGACGTGGTGGCGAACCTTATCGAGGTTCGGGAACGCCACCTCGGCGCCGGCCGGCACGATGAGGACGAAGGGCGTGAACTGGATGTTCTGCTGGGCGACTCGGTAGGGCCAGTCAAAGCGGATCGGGGCCTTGCTGGGCTGGCCGCCGACATAGGCCATGACCACGGCGTCGGGGACCGGCTTTCCGCCGCCGTCGCGCACCGTGATCGTCAGGTCCGCCGCCCGGGCCGAACCCGCGGCGACCGCCATCGCCGCCACGGAAAGAAGAAGGGCCAGGAATTTCATGGCCAAAACCTAGGTCAGGCCAGTGAAATCCCAGTTAACACCGGCCCATCGTACGGCTGCGTGCCCTTGTGACGGGAAAGCCTCTGTAAAGTTGTTGTCAGTCATGTTCGCCCGGATGTTGACCGTCCGTGTCTTGAAGGCGCGGCCTGGCCAAGGGGGCTGGAAGTGCGAACCTCGCTGTTGAAATCTGCCCTGGCGGCGGCGGGCCTCGGTCTGGCCTTGACGAGTCCGGCGGCCGCTTCGGAAATCACCACCGGCGGCAAGCTGCTGCTGACCGGCGGCGTCAGCGCCCTGGAGGGCGGCGCGGGGGGCGGCCTGGCCACCTGGGCGGTGATCGCCGGCAATGACACCAGCAGCGGGATCGGCGGCAAGGCGCACGCCACTCATGTCGGGGTTTCCGACTACAGCCTCCGCGCGGCCGGCGTGGCGGTGGGTCTGTTCGACCGGGTCGAGCTGTCCTATGCCCGGCAGGAATTCGACACCGGCGACACCGGCGCCAAGCTGGGACTGGGCCAAGGATTCACGTTCACCCAGGACATCGCCGGCGTGAAGGTTCGGGTGCTGGGCGACGCCGTCTATGATCAGGATCGGTGGCTGCCCCAGATCGCCGTGGGAGCCCAGTTCAAGTCCAATGACCAGGGCGCGATCGTCCGGGCGGTCGGCGGCCAGGACGACAGCGGCGTCGACTACTATGTCGCCGCCACCAAGCTGGTGCTCGACAAGAGCCTGATCCTGAGCGGCGCCCTCCGCGCCACCAAGGCCAACCAGACCGGCCTGCTCGGCTTCGGCGGCGACAGGAGCGACGACTACAAGGCCCAGTTCGAGGGCTCGGCCGGATGGCTGGTCTCCAAACGCCTGGTCGTCGGGGCGGAATACCGCGCCAAGCCCAGCAATCTCGGCTTCGCCAAGGAAGACGACTGGATCGACCTGTTCGCCGCCTATGCGATCAACAAGACCGTGTCGGTGACCGCCGCCTATGTCGACCTGGGCGACATCGCCACCTTCAAGGACCAGCGCGGCCTCTATCTGTCGCTGCAGGCCGGATTCTAGGGAGACGCCCAGCATGACCCCCCGCACCGTTCGCGACGCCTTGCTGGCCCTGGCTGTCGGCCTGATCGCCGGACCGGCCCTGGCCCAGGACGCCGCCGTTCCGCCCGGCGAGCAGCCGGTCGACCCCTACACCCAGTCCAACGCCAACGCCGGGGCCACGCCCCTGGCCGGGACGGCGGTGCTGGCGGCCTTTCACGGTCAGGCCGGCCTGACGCGGATCGCCGGCGACCTGGTCGATCGCAGTGTCGCCGACCCGCGCATCAAGGACTTCTTCGCCGCGGCCGACCTGACCCGGCTGAAGCGGACCCTGACCGAGCAGTTCTGCTACGTGCTGGGCGGCGGCTGCGCCTATACCGGCCGCGACATGACCTCGGTCCACAAGGACCAGGGCATCGCGCCGCGCGACTTCAACGCCCTGGTCGAGAACCTGCAGTGGGCGATGGACAAGGAAGGCGTGCCCTTCGCCGCCCAGAACAGGCTGCTGGCCAAGCTGGCCCCGATGAGCCGCCAGGCGATCGAAAACAGGTAGGGCGGCCGCGCCGCGCGTAAAGAAAAGGGCCGGCGGAGCGATCCGCCGACCCTTTCGCGTCAGCCCGCTGGGCCGCGCTGGAAGTATTTGAAGAAGGCGCTGTCGGGCGACAGCACCAGGGTGGTGTCACCCTGGCCGAGCGACTGTTCATAGGCCGACATCGAGCGGTAGAAGGCGGCGAAGTTGGGGTCGCGGCCGAAGCTCGAGGCGAACAGCTCGGCCCGCTTGGCGTCGCCTTCACCCCGGATCTTCTGGGCCTCTTCATAGGCCGTGGCGACGATCTCGCGCTTCTGTTGCTCGCCCTTGGCGCGCTTTTCAGCGGCCTCCTGCTTGCGGGCCGTCTGCATGCGTTCAAAGACCGCCTGCTGGTTGGCCTCGGGCAGATCGGCGCGCTTGATGCGGACATCGATGATCTGGACGCCGAAGTCCGACGCCGCGACCTGACGCGACACCTGCTGGCGAATTTCCGCCATCACCGCCGCGCGGCGCGCCGAGATCAGGGCTTCAGAGGTCGTCCGGCCCACGGTCTCGCGAAGCGCCGCATTGACGATGCTCTTGAGGCGGTCCTTGGCGACGGTCTCCTGGCCCAGGGTGCGATAGAACTGCCGCGGATCGGTGATGCGGTAACGCACGAAGGCGTCGACCATCAGCCGCTCCTGGTCGCCCGTCAGCACCTCTTCGCCCTCGGTCTTGAGGTCGATATTGCGCTTGTCGAACTTCAGGACGGTGTCCAGCGGACCCTTCAGGTGCAGGCCGGGCGTCAGGACGGCGCCGACCGGGTCGCCGAAACGGACGACCAGGGCCTGCTCGCGCTGGTCCACCTGATAGACCGTGACGTTGATCAGGACGAACAGGGCCGCCGCGGCGGCGCCGATCATTGGGGCTTGCTTGAGATAGCGTTTCATCGGGCGACTCCGTCGATGGTCCGCGCGGCGACGGCGTTCTTGGGTCGGAAGGCGTCCGGCGGCAGGATCACCGGGGCGCTGGCGCCCTTGTTGTCGATGATGACCTTGTTGGAGTTGGCCAGCACCCGCTGCATCGTCTCGATATAGAGGCGTTCGCGGGTCACGGCCGGGCCAGCTTGTACTGCTCATAGATCTGGTTGAAGCGCGCCGCGTCGCCGGACGCCTCGCGCACGACCTGTTCGCGATAGCCGCGGGCGGCCTGGATGATCTGGGCGCCTTCGCCGCGCGCCACATTGGCCGCCGACTGGGCGTTCTGGTCGGCGCGCTGCACATCGCGGAAGGCGTCGATCACCGACGGCGGCGGCGTGGCGGCCTGGATCTGCACGCTCTCGATCAGCACGCCGGTGTCATAGCGATCGAGGATCTGTTGCATCAGGGTTTCGGTCTCGATCTCGACCCGGCCGCGGCCGGTGGTCAGGATCGGGGTCAGGGCGGTCTTGCCGATCACTTCGCGCATGGCGCTTTCGGCCACATCGTGCAGCACCGATTGCGGGTCACGGACGTTGAAGGCGAACTTGCGGGCGTCCGAAACCCGCCACTGAACCGAGAAGTTCAGATCGACGATATTCTCGTCTCCGGTCAGCATCAGGCGCTCGTCGGGGATTTCCGCCCCGGCCACGCCGCCGATCGTCAGGGTCTGGACCGCGGTGACCGTGATCCGTTCCGCTGCCTCGATCGGGAAGGGCAGGTGATAGCGCAGGCCGGGCCCGGCCGTACGCGAATAGGCGCCGAAGGTGGTGACGACCGCCTGTTCCTTGGGCTGGACCACATAGCTGCCCGAGAGCAGCCACAGGCCGGCCACCGTGCCGGCGGCGATGGCGATCGAGCGATTGCGCTGCGGACCGTTGAAGGCGATGCGAAGCCGTTCGGCCAGGCGCTCCAGGGCGGCGGCGATATCGGCGGGGGGCGGCGGAGCGCCGGTCGGGCGTCTCGGGCCGGGGCCCTTGCTCTTGTCGCTGTCGTTTTTGTCGCCGCTCGGCGGGGGCGAGCCCCAGGGGCCGGGGCCTGCGTTGTCGTTCCAGGGCATGGGCGGCGTGGTCTTCCCGTCGTCGTCATCATTGCTGGGGCGGGGGTTGTAAACGAACCCCCACACGCGGATATGAGAGCCCCAACCCCACAAGGCAAGACAAAGACGTGACCGGATCGCCTCCCGCCTCTCTCGAAGACGCCCGCGCGGCCCTCGACGGGGTCGTTGATCCCGATTCGGGCCAGGGTCTGGTCACCGCCGGACTGGTCCAGGGACTGGTGGTGCGCGACGGTCGCGCGGGCTTCATGCTCGAGGTCCCGGCCAGTCGTGCGGCGGCCTACGCCCCGGTTCGCGAGGCGGCCGAACGGGTCCTTGGACAACTGGCCGGCGTGGTCACGGCCCAGGTGGTGCTGACGGCCCAGGCCGCCGAGGGCGCGACCCGGGTGCGCAAGGGGGCCAAGGTCGCCGAGGATTCCAAGGCCCGTCTCGTCCCGCCGCCGGAAGCTGAGAAGCCGGCCCATGTCCGCCACGTCATTGCCGTCGCCTCCGGCAAGGGCGGGGTCGGCAAGTCGACCGTCGCGACCAACCTGGCCTGCGCCTTCGCGGCCCAGGGCCTTCGCGTCGGCCTGCTCGACGCCGATGTCTATGGACCGTCCGCCCCGCGCATGATGGGCGTCGACGGCGAGCCGGCCTTCGCGGACGGCAAGCTCCAACCCCTGACCGCCCACGGGATCAAGCTGATGTCGATCGGCTTCCTGGTCGACGAGGGCAAGGCGATGATCTGGCGGGGGCCGATGGCCTCGTCGGCGGTGCGCCAGATGATCCACGAGGTGGCCTGGGGCTCGGAGTCTGAACCTCTGGACGTGCTGGTCGTCGACCTGCCGCCCGGCACCGGCGACATCCACCTGACCCTGGTGCAGAAGCTGCGGATCGACGGGGTTGTGCTGGTCACCACGCCGCAGGAGATCGCCCTGATCGATGCGCGCCGGGCGGCGGTGATGTTCAGCAAGACCGCAACCCCGATCCTGGGCCTGATCGAGAACATGGCCTTTTTCGCCGATCCGGCGACGGGCGCCCCGATCCCGATCTTCGGGACCGGCGGCGGCGTGGCCGAGGCGGCCGTCCTGGGCGTGCCGGTGCTGGCCCAGGTGCCGATCGAGATGGCCGTCCGCGAATGTGGCGACGGCGGGGTTCCGGTGGTCATGGCCAAGCCGGACAGCGCCGCGGCCCAGGCCTTCATCGCCGCCGCCCGCCAACTGGGCGCGATCCTGGGTCTCTAGGGTTCTTCCCGCCGGCGTGGCGCGAGACCCGAAAACGGCCGCCCGGGTCTCCCCGGACGGCCGCTGTCAGGTCAGGTGCGCGAGCCTTAGAAGCTGAGGCGCGCGCCGTCGACATCACCACCGCCGAACCGGTCACGTCGCCGGTCAGACGGACGGTCGAGCCGGTGGCCGTCACGTCGGTGCGATTGATCCGGGTGTCGGCGAAGCTGATATAGGTCAGGGCCGCGTCCAGCATTCGGCCTGGCCGCCCAGGTCGCGCCGGCCGCGTACATCATGCGGTCGCCGTCTGGCACGCGGGCGGTGCGTCCGACATCCGGCGTCGGCGTCGGGTCGTACTGCACCCCGGTGCGCAGGGTCAGACGCGGCGAGGCCTGATAGTCCACGCCGACCGCCGCGGTGGTGGTGTCCTTGTAGTTCTGGACGCTGGTCGAGCCAGAGGTCGCATAGGCGACGCGGATGGCGTCGAACTCGCTCCAGCCGATGCGGCTGAGCGAGCCGTTCAGGGTCACCCGGTCGTTCACGGCCCAGCGCGCGCCGAGATTGACCATCCACGGGGTGGTGATCTTGGCTTCGGCGTCGATCTTGAAATTGCTGGCTGTCGGGATCGGGGCCAATAGGCCGGAGACGGCGACCTCGCCCTTCAGGGTCTGGTCGATCTTGGAGCGATAGCTGGCGCCGATCGTGAGCTCGGGGGTGGCGTGATACTGCAGGCCGGCGGTGTAGCCATAGGCCCAGCCGTCGCCCTTCAGCGACTGCCTTCCGTCGGCCTGCAGCGGCGAGATGTTGGGCAGGGCGTTGGTCAGCTCGGCGTCGGCATAGACGGCGCTGACCCCGATCCCGAGATCGAGCTTGTCGTTGATCCGGTAGGCGGCCGTGCCCTGGATGTCGACCGTGGTCAGGCGTGACTTCAGGGCGTCATAGCGCGTCCAGCTGGTCGGATCATATTCGGTGGTGAAGTTGTAGGGGGCGGCCATCGACAGGCCCAGGGCCAGGCGGTCATTGATCCGCCAGGCGCTGGCCAGGTTCGGCACGACGCCGTCATGGATCGGGTTGGAGGCGCGGTTGTCGCCGCCGATGGCGGTGGTCAGGCCGGTCGGCGGGATCGGGCGCGTGATCGACGAGCCGTCGTTGTTGACGTCGGAGTCGACCTGGATGGCGTGCAGGCCGCCATAGATTTCGTTGTGCTGCAGGCCGGCGATGGCGGCGGGGTTCCACCACAGGCTGGCGGCGCCGCGGTCGGCGACCTCGCCCGAATAGGCCCGGCCGGAGCCGCGCACCGATTGTTCCTGGAGATAGAAGCCCGAAGCCGAGGCCTGGGAGGCGGCGAAAAGCACGCCGAGCGCCGCGCCGGCGGCGAGGCGATTACGCGAAAAAGACATGAGACTGACGAGACCTTCTTGGGGAGGAGAAGACCGTCAAGCGCCTCGCGGCGCTTGAGGAGCGCCGCCTGTAACGTACTGAGTCAGAAACCGTTGCTATTTATTCAAGTGCAGCTGTCTTTTGTCACTGATGTCAAAGAAACGGGACCCGAAGGCCCCGTTTCTAACGTCGGTATGTCAGTAATGGCGAGAATGTGACCAGCTTCCAGTCACTTTCATGATGAGACTATAGTCAGCCGCCGGCCATCTTGCGGAAGAACTTCTGGCCCTGCTCGCCGCCGTTGAAATAGGCCTTTTGGCCGTCCTCGGCGGTGATCTGCTCCCAATGGTCGCGAACGCCCTCGGCCGACAGGTCGCCGTCGGTCAGATAGACGCCTTCGGTCTCATAGAGGCGGGTCAGGCCGAAGGCCCCGGCCCCGGCGGTCAGGATCGCGCCGGTCGGAGCGTCTTCGGAGACCAGGTAGACCACGCCCGGGGTGACGGCTTCCGGGGCCAGCTTGGCCAGCACTTCCGGCGGCATCAGGCCTTCGGTCATGCGGGTGGCGGCGACCGGGCTGATGGCGTTGATCTTGATGTTGTTCTTCGCGCCTTCGAGCTTCAGCGTGTTCATCAGGCCCAGCACCGCCATCTTGGCCGCGCCGTAGTTGGACTGGCCGAAATTGCCGTACATGCCCGAGGATGAGGTGGTGACGACGATCCGGCCGTAGTTCTGGGCCTTCATGATGTCCCAGACCGCCTTGATCGGCTTGAAGGTGCCCCAGACGTGGACCTGCATGACCAGCTCGAAGTCGGCCAGTTCCATCTTGGTCAGGGTCTTGTCGCGCAGGATGCCGGCGTTGGCGATCAGGATGTCGATCTGACCCCAGGTGTCCATGGCCGTCTTGACCATGTCGGCGACGCCGGCGTCGCCGGTGACCGAGGCGCCGTGGGCGATGGCTTCACCGCCAAAGGCCTTGATCTCTTCGACCACCGCCAGGGCGGCGGCGGACGAGCCGCCCGATCCATCGACGCTGCCGCCCAGGTCGTTGACCACGACCTTGGCGCCGCGACGGGCCAGTTCCAGAGCGTGCTGCCGACCCAGGCCGCCACCGGCGCCCGTAACGATCGCCACCTTGCCGTCAAAACGGATGTCCGACATGCCAGTCTCCCTCAAACGCGTGTTTGGTTTGGCGCGTTTGTGCGGCGCGGGAGGGAAGGCGTCAAGGGTGGGGTGCAAACGAAGAGCGCCGCGCGGGCGAGCCGCGCGGCGCTTGTCTCATGGGATCTTTCAGGAAGCGACGGCCACCTTGCCTACTTCGGCTTGGTCATCCCGCCGCCGACCGGCGCGGCCGGCTTGGCGCGCTTCACGCCGGCCTTCTGGCCGGGCTTCATGAACTTGACCAGCACGCGCTGGCCGACCAGCAGCGGGGCGCCGTCGGCGCTGACCACCACCTCGACCACGCGCTCGTCGCTGCGCTGGCTGGGATCGTCGGAGGCCAGCTTGCGGGCCCCGAACACGGCGGCGCGGCGCAAGACCTTGCCGAGGAACATCTTGTCCGGATCGCTTTCCGGGGTGATCTCGACTTCCTGGCCGGTGGCGACATTGGGGATGTCGGCCTCGACGACAATGCGCTGGGTATTGGGCTCGAGATCGAACATCGAGGTGACGTTCAGGGTCGAGGCGCCCGAACCGGGATTGGCGTAGCGGCGGGCGATGCGGCGTCGGCCGGGGCCGGATCCACGGTCAGTTCCTGGTTGTACTGGGCCTGGGCCAACCTGCGCCGGACACGCCGATGGCGGCCGCTGGGCGCCGATATTGGCTGGCCTGAGCGATTGGTCGCGCGGCGGCGTCCAGCTTCTGGGCGGCCACGAAGTTGGAGGCCGCCAGGCCCTGGAGGGCGCTTGTATTCGCGCTGGGGCGCGTGCGCAGCTGCACCTCGTAGAGCGCCAGTTGGGCCTTGGCCGAGGCGAGGTTGGCCGAGGCGGTCTGGGCCGCCAGGCGCAACATCATCGTCCTCTTGCTTGGCCAGGGACGGGACTGACCCTTGACGACCGTTTCGCCTTCCTGGACGAAGACCTCTCGGACGATGCCCTGGCGA
>NZ_PEGG01000014.1 GCF_002737765.1 Caulobacter sp. B11
CCCCGGCTGACCCGCCAGGGCTAGCGTCCTGTCAGACCCGGTCAGCGCGTCCCGAACGTCCGGTCTCCGGCGTCGCCCAGGCCCGGCACGATATAGCCGTGGTCATTGAGCTCGGCGTCAATGGCGGCGGTCCAGATCGGCACGTCCGGGTGGGCGGCGCGCAGGGTCTCGACCCCGATGCGAGCGGCCAGCAGGCAGACAAAACGCAGGTCGGTGACGCCCGCCGCCTTCAGGCGCGCGATCGCCGCGATGGCGGAGTGGCCGGTGGCCAGCATCGGGTCGACGACGATGACCAAGCGGCCGGCGACATCGGCCGGGGCCTTGAAATAGTACTCGACCGCCTCGAGCGACTCCGGATCGCGGTAGAGGCCGATATGGGCGACGCGGGCCGAGGGGACCAGGTCGAGCATGCCCTCGGCCATGCCCAGGCCGGCTCGCAGGATCGGGGCGAAAACCAGCTTCTTGCCGGCGATGACCCGGGCCGAGGTCGCGGCCACCGGCGTCTCGATCTCGATGGCGTCCATCGGCAGGTCGCGGGTGACCTCGTAGCACAGCAGGGTGGCCGTCTCACGCATCAGGGCGCGGAAGGTCTTGGTCGAGGTGGTGCGGTCGCGCATCTTGGTCAGCTTGTGCTGCACCAGCGGGTGGTCGACGATCGTGACGCCTTGCATGGCTTTGAGCACCGTTCGGTCGCTAGAGAGTCTGAAAGGGCGGAGCGCCGTCATCCGGCCCGCCGCCCTCGTGCCGCCTTCCCGTCGCCGCGCCAAGGAAAAACTGTCCGGCCGACCCTTCCGACGGTGACGATGGCGAGGTTTCCCCTGGACTTGCGCCGGCGGTGTGGCGGGCATAGCGTGCCGTCAGGTTGGTCAATCCTTGGGGGGAAACAATGACCGGTTCAACCGTCAAGGCGCCCTGGCACCTCTGGCTGGTCGGCGTGTTCGCCGTCCTGTTCAACGCCATCGGCGTCTTCGATTTCGTGATGAGCATGGCCCAGGGGCCCAAGTACCTCGCAAGCGCGGGCATGACCCCCGAGCAGATCGCCCACTATCAGACCATGCCCGCCTGGATGACGATGGTCTGGGCGGTCGGGGTCTTCGGCGCCTTCGCCGCGTCGATCCTGTTGCTGCTGCGGCGAAGCCTGGCCTTCCCGGTTTTCGCCCTGTCCCTGGCGGCGTTCCTGGTCAGCCTGCTCTATACCTATGTCCTGACGAACGGCGGCGCGGTCATGGGTCGGCAGATGGCTATGACCATCGCGATGATCGCCGTCCTGCTGGTCCTGTTCAGCGCCTATGCGCGCTGGATGAGCGCGCGCGACGTCCTGCGTTAGGGACACGGATCAAGCGTTTCGTTTGGGAGATCCCAGGATCTCAAGGATCCCAAGGGATAATCTGGTGCGGGCGGTCGGGGTCGAACCGACACTCCTTTCGGAACCGGATTTTGAGTCCGGCGCGTCTACCAATTCCACCACGCCCGCGCTTCGCCTCGGCGAAGGGAGGGTTATCTAGCAGGGCCGCGCGAGAAGTTCCAGACGCCTTTGGCTTCTCATCCGCATCAGGTTGACCGATGCTCGCGCCGCCTCTGGAGAGTCGCCTTGTTCCGTCCCGGTCCGCTTAACCTGATCACTGATGTCGCCGGTCTGAGCGTGGGTCACGCCGTCAGCGAGGCGGCCCGCAGCGGGGTCACCGTGCTGCTCTGCCCCGACGGCTGGACGGCGGCCGTGGACGTGCGCGGCGGCGGGCCGGGCATCCGCGAGAGCGACACCCTGAGACCAGAGAACAATTTCAGCCAGGCCCACGCCGTCTGCCTGTCGGGCGGCTCGGTGTTCGGCCTGGGCGCCGCCGACGGCGTGACCACCGCCCTGTCGATGGCCGGCCAGGGGGTGCGGCGGGTGGCGGCTCTGCCAGCCTTGCCGATCGTGCCGGCGGCGGTCCTGCATGACCTCGGCAATGGCGGCGACAAGGCCTGGGGTCTGGATCCGCCCTATCGCGCTCTGGGTCTGGCGGCGGTGGCGGCGGCGGGCGTGGACTTCGCCCTCGGCTCGGTGGGGGCCGGCCGCGGGGCCATGGCCGGGGTGGTCAAGGGCGGGCTGGGCTCGGCCTCGCTCGAACTGGGCGGCGGACTTGTGGTCGGGGCCCTGGCGGCGGTCAATCCGGTCGGCTCGGTCTATATGCCCGACGGCGAGACCTTCTGGGCCTGGCCCTTCGAGATCGACGGCGAGTTCGGCGGCCGCCGGCCCGCGTCCGCCACCCTGCCCGGCGCCGTCGATCCCGTGCCCGACGACAGCAAGCTGGCGGCCTTGGGGCGCTTCGCCGCCGGCGCCAACACCACCCTGGCCGTGGTCGCCTGCAATGCGGACCTGACCACCGCCGAGGCGACAAGGGTGGCGATGATGGCCCAGGACGGCCTGTCCCGCGCCATCCGCCCGGCCCATACCCCGTTCGACGGCGACGTGGTCTTCGCGGTGGCCTCGGGGGCGGTTTCGATCGGCGAGGGCCTGGCCCGCTCGGTGGCGATCGCGCGCCTCGGCTCGGCCGCCGCCGACACCCTGGCCCGGGCGATCGCCCGCGGGGTCTTCCTGGCGATCTAGCTAGAGCGCCTCGCCGCCATAGAGCTGGGCTGCGGCGTCTTCGAGCTTGCCGAGCAGGCGCTTGAGGGTCGCCACCTCGCCCGGGGCCAGTCCTGCCAGCAGGGCGGCCTCATAGGCCAGGGCCAGGGGCGCGATCTCGCCGAACAGCCGGCGGCCGGCGGCGGTCAATTCCAGGCTGTGCGAGCGGCGGTCGATGCGATTGGCCAGGCGCACCGCCAGGCGGCGCTCAACCAAGTCCTGGGCGGCGCGGCTGACCCGCACCTTGTCCATCGCCGTGCGGGTGACGGCGGCCTGCTGGGTCAGGGACCCTTCGGCCAGCACCGACATCAGCCGCCATTGCGGAATGCTGAGCCCGAAACGGTCCTCATAGGCCCGCGCGATCAGGCGGCTGACGGCGTTGGACGCCACCGACAGGCGGTAAGGCACATAGTCGGCCAGGGACAGCGGCTCGGCCGCATCCGTGGGGGTCGGGGTCAGCGGTGACACCGTGGCGGTCATGGCTGGCTTTCCTTTCGTCCTCCCGGCGCCGGCGACTCTGTCGGTCGCCGTGCGTCGACGTCATGGGATCAGGCCCACCCGCCGAGCAAAGCTCAATGCCTCACGCCCGGGCCAACAGCAATGCTCCGTTTTCGCTCGCCGGTTGTGCAGCTGCCTCGGTGGCCGCCTTCACAAGCGGCGCCCTCAATGGTGCGCGTCGTGCAGCCTCTTTGGCCCGGCGGCTGTCTCGGTCAGGGCCTTCTGGCATTTCTGCAGATCGATGAGGCAATCGCCCCGGCTCCAGAAGTCCGAGAAGTCGACCACGGCCAAGCGGACCTGGCGGATATGCTCCTTGTGATCGATGACGACCGGCGGCTCGGGGCACTCTTCCGTCGGGTGATGCGGCGGCTGAGCCGGCGGTTGGTGCGTCGCGACCAGCACATTGTGTCCGCCGACGATCGTGAAATGCGATGTGCGGCCAGAGCCGTCAGGTTCATGTCCGCCGGCAGGATGGGCGCCATGCTCGTCATGACCAGCCCCTGGCCGTGCTTGTCATCAGCCTTGCCGTGCTCGCCCTTGGGCTTGGGCTTGTCCTTTTCCTTGGCCTTGTCGTCGGCCGGCGGTTCGCCCTTGATCGCCTCCTCAATGCCCTTGAGCGCCTTGGCGGCCGGCCCGCCGAAAGCCATGACAGGCCCCACGCGGCCCTTGATCTCCTCGACCAGTTCCTGAGCCTTGAGCAACAGTTCGCCCGAAGGCGCGCTGGTGGCAGCCACGCACTTGGCCTTGACGGCCTCGTGGATGGTCTTGGGCACCTCGCGCCAGCGCTCGTCCTTCTTCCCGGCCAGCTTGCCTAGATAGAAGGCCAGGACGGCGACGGCGAGCACGACCAGGACGATCCCGACCAGCAAGGTCGGCTCGAAGGTCGGGACTTGCGATTCTACTGGAAACTCAGACGTGTACACAGGCCCCTCCAGCGCACTTGCTGCCAACCCGGTTATGGTTAACGCATGCGGGACCGACTTGCACGGCGAAGGTTGCTAATCCGGTCGGGAAATCACGCCGCGGGCCTTCGCGCCCTGGTCGTAGCGGCTGTCACCGCCATAGACGGCCACCTCGCAGAGGATGTCGCCGCCGGGAGCCACGGCCCACAGATAGTTTCGCTCGACCTCGACGGCGCGCCCCGCCGGCGAGATGCCCTCGAAGGTGTCACCCCCAGGGAACGATCTTGTTGAGATCACGCCAACTCAGGGTCATGCCCCGGCTCAATTCATCTTCGGCCATGGCCTGCAGGTCCGGATCGTTCATCAGGTCTCCCAGCGAGGGTCTTGGATGTGATAGTCCCCCCATCTCCGATGTGTATCGGTGATCAGGAGACGGACATGGGCGTTCCCAAGGGCAAAGCGCGACTTTTCGCGACGAGGACCGCATCGATCCGCGCGAGCGCCACCAGATCGAATACTGGATGAAGCGCTGGGGCGTCACCCGCGACCAGATAGTCGCCGCCCACCGCAAGGTCGGCAATTCGGTCAAGGATATCGCCACCGAACTCGGAAAGAAGCGCTAGACCTAGCGCTTGTCGCGCCGGAACCTCGCGGCCTCGGCGGCGAGCGAAGACCCGGCCGGATCCATCTCGTCAGGCTCGGCATGGAACGGCAGCTGGCCGGCCACGCCGCGCAGAGCCAACCACAGCGGATGGCTGAAATGGCCCAGAATCCGCAGCGGCCGACGCTTGTCGTCGGTGACATCCCAGCCCTCGCGTTCGAACTGATCGGCCTGGTCGCGCATCGACTTGACGTCGATCCCGTCCCAGCCCTCCGGATCGGGGATCACGGCGGCCTCGTCGGCGGTCAAACCAAAGGTGTCGCGAGCCAGCTGATCGATCTCAGGAAATTCGGCGCGGGCCTGCGGTTCAGCGAAGGACGGCTTCATCAGCGCCCGCGTCTCCAGGTCGGCGAAACCCGGCAGGTCGATCAGCCGGCGCAGGCTCACGCCGCGTCCTGCGGCACGTCGCGGAAATAGGGAACGACTTCGCCCTGCAGCTTCAGCGTCATGGGATTGCCCTTGCGGTCGACGGTCTTGCCGGCGCTGACCCGCACCCAGCCTTCGCTGACGCAATATTCCTCGACATTGGTCTTCTCGACGCCCTTGAAGCGGATGCCGATGCCACGCTCCAGCAGGTCGGCGTCATAGAACGGGCTAGAGGGATTGTTGGACAGGCGGTCGGGAGGCGATTCGCTCATGGCGGTGAACTTTCGGATGACTGGGGCGACCATGTCGCCGGACCGGCGTGATAGCCATGGAAGGCTTGGAATCCAATAGGGATCCTGAACCCGATCACGCGCCGACGAAACCGCCGCGACAAGCGTCCACGCCCCTGATAGCTACAGAACCTTCCTGTTTTCCGGAGCTCGCATGCTGCGTCGCCTCTACGACTGGGTCATGGGACTGGCCGCTTCGCGCCATGCGCCCATGAGCCTGTTCGCCGTTTCATTCGCCGAAAGCTCGTTCTTTCCGATCCCGCCGGACGTGATGCTGGCCCCGATGGTGCTGGCCCGACCGGATCGCGCCTGGCGCTATGCGGCCCTGTGCACCCTGGCCTCGGTGCTTGGCGGCGTGCTGGCTATGCGATCGGCTTCTTCTTTCACGAGGCGGCGCAGTCGCTGCTGGCCTTGCTGGGCAAGCCGAACGCCCTCGCCGACGCCGAATGCTGGTTCAACGCCTATGGCTCTTGGGTGATCATCGCCAAGGGCTTCACCCCGATCCCGTTCAAGCTGATCACCATCACCTCGGGTCTGCTGAAGTTCAGCTTCCCGATCTTCATCGCCGCCTGCGTGCTGACCCGTGGCGCGCGGTTCTTTTTGGTCGCCCTGGTGGTCAAGAAATTCGGCCCCGCCATGCTGCCGGTGATCGAGAAGCGTCTGGCGCTTTTCGCCGGTCTGGCCATCGCCCTGGTTGTCATCGGCCTGGTGGGCAGCCATTTCCTGGGTGGTGGTAGCGGAGGCGCGTGCCCGGCATGACGAACGACACTCGTGAACCTGTGACGGCCCTCCCCCTGGCGGATGGATCGACGCCCGGGATCGAGTCGGTGCGCGAGACCCGGGTCGAAAGCGCCGTCGTCACCCGACCGGCGGTCCCGCCCCCTGTCGCCCTGTTGCTTGAGCACTGGCCCCTGCTGGCCCTGGCCGCCAGCGCCTTCATGCTGGGCGCCGCCCATGCCTTCGAGACCTTCGGCGGCCTGGCCCCCTGCCTGTTGTGCCTCAAGCAGCGCGAGGTCTACTGGACCGCCGCGACCGTGGCCGTGATCGCCATTGTTCTGTCCCGCTCGGCCTGGGCCGACCGGGTTCGCAAGCCGGCTCTATTCCTGCTGGCCCTGATCTTCCTCTATGGCGCGGGCCTGGCGGCCTATCATGCCGGGGTCGAGTGGAAGTGGTGGCCTGGCCCTACCGCCTGCGCCGGCGGCGGTGCGGTCGCGGCGGATGATCTGGTCGGCCTGCTGAAGGGCGGCAAGGTCAAGGCGCCGTCCTGCGACAAGGCCGCCTGGATCTTCCTGGGCGTGTCGATGGCCGGCTGGAACGCCCTGGTGTCCCTGGGCCTGGCGGCGGTGTCGGCCGCGGCCGTTCTGAGCAAGGCGAAGCGGTCATGACCAAACCCGTCCCCCCCGCCCAGGCCAGGGCGCCCAGGCCGCGCGGCTGGCCGAGATCCTGCGCGTCGACCAAGCCGGCGAACTGGCGGCCGTCCACATCTATCGCGGACAGCAGGCGGTGATGCGCAACGCCCCGGGCCGAGGTCGCATCGCCCGGCAGCTGAAGGAGATGGAGGGCCACGAGCAGGTCCACCTCAGCCGCTTTGACCAACTTCTCAGCGAACGGGGGGTGCGCCCCACCCTGATGTCGCCGGTCTGGCGCGCCGCCGCCTTCGCCCTCGGCGCCGGCACCGCCCTGATGGGCGAAAAGGCCGCCCATGCCTGCACCGAAGCGGTCGAGACCGTCATCGAGCAGCACTATGCCGGCCAGATCGCCGAACTGGCCGATCGCGACCCAGCCCTCGCCGCCGAACTCACCCAGTTCCGCGACGATGAACTGGGCCATCGCGACATCGCCATCGAGGAAGGTGCCCGCGACGCCGTCGCCTATCCGCTGCTGTCGGCCGTCATTCAGGCGGGCTGTCGCGCGGCCATCAAGATCAGCGAGAAGCTCTGACGGTTAAGGCCGCCCCTCCAGACCAGCTCTCGGGGTCGCCTGATGCTTACCCTTCATTGACCCTCTTCCTTCACGGAATGGCGCCGACCGGTCGCTAGGGTGAGGGCTCAATGTGAGCCGAACCCGATGCTGACTCCCAACCATGTCGTCGCCTTCGCCCGCGCCTGGCTGCTGGCCGGTTCGCTGACAGCCGCGGGGCTAATGCTGGGTCCGTTCAAGGACCTCGAGACCCTGTTCGGGCTGACGGACAAGGAGGCCCACGCCCTGGCGTTCGGCGGGCTATGCGCCCTCTCCTTCGTCGCCTTTCCGCGCATGCGACGAACCGACCTGGCGATCGGCGCCTTCCTGCTAGGGGCCGGAATCGAGGTGGCGCAGCTGTTTGGGGCCCGATCGGCCAGCCTCAGCGATCTGGGCGCCGATCTGGTCGGCATCGCCGCCGTCTACGCCGTCAGTGAAATCGAAATCCTGCGGTCACTGGCCCGCACCCAGGGCCAGACGCGACTGGCCGACCTTGCGGCCAAGGATCCGCGCCGGGCGCGCGGCCAGACCGCGACGGTCACGCCCTCGCGCTTCTCCGATCGCGCGGCGGCGCATTTCCCGGCCCGGCAAGTCGGCCGCGCAACGCACGTCGACTAGGAGTCCACCGCCTGAGATCTTCGCCCCGCCGCCTCAGGCCTCCAGTTCGACATCCCAGTAGAGGTCGTTCAATCTGCCCACTTCGGCACACTAGAACATTGTTTTTTAGGCATTTTTATTCGCTTCTAAGGATGCGTGGCCATTGCGGTCATCACCTGGTCATCACCGCGGGACTGAAATTCGTCCGTTTGGACTAGCGCCCGCAAAGGCTCGGCGAGTTCGCTAGGTTGACCATCCAGAGCCGGCCGATCGACCCTTCCGGCGTCAAGAGTGGTCTACTAGTAGTCGCTGCCCCGACTCCGTTTATGATCACCTGACCCTAAGCAGCACTCGCTATGCCGGAAGCGGGCAGGCGGTCTGTGGGTGGGGCGGTCACATGAAGTTGATCCCAAAAGCGACGTGGGAAGATGGAGTGGGAAGAAATACATCTTCCCACGTCCTTCCCTTCGTCGCGCATCCCTGATCGCACCCTCCGTTTTTAGACGGAGTTCCCATGCAATTGACCGATCCCCGCCCGCCGATCCGCGCGGCGCAATACCTACGCATGTCGACCGAGCAGCAGCCCTACTCACCCGACAACCAGCGCTTGGCGATCGCCCGGTACGCTCGCGAGCGTGGCTACGAGGTCGTGGAGACCTATATAGACGCCGGCAAGAGCGGCCTCTCCCTGCGCGGCCGCGACGGCCTAAAGCAACTGCTCGCCGATGCCGTCTCCGGCAACGCCGGGTTCAACGCCATCCTAGTGCTCGACGTTAGCCGCTGGGGCCGCTTCCAGGACGTCGACCAGGGCAGCCACTACGAGTTCCAGTGCCGGTCGGCGGGCGTGCCAATCTACTATGTCGCCGAGCCATTCGAGCAGGACGGCAGCATGGCCTCCAGCCTCCTCAAGCAGCTCAAACGAGTGATGGCTGGCGAGGCCAGCCGCGAGCTTTCGGTCAAGGTCACCCAAGCCCACAACAACTACGCCATCGCCGGCTATCTCCAGGGCGGCATGCTGACCTACGGGGTGCGGCGACTGGTTCTGGACGAACAGGGCAATCCTAAGGGCGTCCTGGCGCCCGGAGAGCGCAAAGGGTTTCGGGCCGAACGCGTCGTCCCCATCCCCGGGCCTAAGGGCGAAATCGCGGTCATCAACCGCATCTACAAGCTCTACGTCGCCGGGAAGAGCCACCGGCGGATCGCCGAGATCCTCAATGCCGACGGCGTGCCGGCCACGCGCGGCGCATGGACCCACGGCAAGATCGCGGGTCTTCTCCATAACGATCTGGTCTTGGGCCGCTACGTCTACAACCGCACCACCCGCAAGCTACAGGCGCCCTTGACCCGCAACAGCCCCGACCAATGGATCGTGACCCAGGTCTTTGCGCCCCTGGTCGATCCGCGGATTGTGCGCTTGGCTCGGGAAACGCCCCGGCAGGGAAAGGCGAACATCATCGACGACCGCAGGCTCCTGCGCGACCTGCGCAAGCTCTACGAAAAGCACGGCCGATTGTCGGGCCGACTCATCAAGGCCGCGCCACAGATGGCGCACCCCAAGACCTATCAGAACCATTTTGGCAGCTTGGAGGAAGCCTATCGCCTGGTCGGCTATGAAACGCCCAACTGGATCTGGAACAGGATCAATACCGTCCGCCAGACCCCGGAGGAAATCCTGCGGGCGCTCAAGCAGTGCTATGACGATCGCGGTTACATCAACGCCAAGCTCATCAACGCCGAGCGTGGCGTCCCCTCGGTCGAGTACCTGAAGAAGGCGTTCGGCAGCTTGCCGGAGACCTATCGCATGGCGGGCATCCCCTACAGTGACATGCAGTCCAGCGCTACCGAGGGCAAGCTAAGGCACTACGCCGACCGGCGCGCAGCAAAGACCTAGCAATATGATCGAGCCGGCCGGCAGCCACTTGCTTGCCGGTCGCCATCATCGTCACCTCAAGGTAACGGATAGAGCGCGGGTTTCTGACTCGGCTCCCGCCTTCCGTATCGGTCCTGGTCAGATCGGGGGCCATCCGCACTTACGCTGGCCATCGCGTCTCGCCCGGACAATGGGGCGTGCGGTTGAGGTTGGTATGCCGATGGCGTCACGGCTTGGCTAGCGCCGAGGCAGAGCCGGCAGGTTGTCGATGAGACGTTCCAGATCGGCCGCCGGAATCAGCGTCCGACGCCCGGACTTCTTCATGGTGATCTCGCCGGCCTGGTGCTTCCGATAGAGCGTGTCGTCCGACAGCCCGGTCGCGGCGCAGGCTTCGGCGATCGTGTAGGCGAGCCTCTGTATGGGTTCGGACATCTGTCGACTTCTCGCAGGTTGTTGCCGTTCGACGCTGATCGACGCCGGGGCACTCACTTCCAGTGCCGCGACGACAGGAGCGGACGCCGGGGCGCGGCGCTGCGCAACATACTCGTAGAGGTTCTCGCCTCGCCGGCGCTGCGAGAGAGTGACGAGGCCTTGGGCGCTGAGCCGGCTGGCCTCATCGCGGATGGCCCGGGCAGGCCGACTGCGGGCGCTCTGGGCCAGGTGTCCTTCGAAATAGACGGTGCTGGCGCCGGGCTCAGAAAATGCCGCCCACGCCCGAAGATCCCTCGGGAGGAGGCATGTGGTCACCACACCCACTCCAGATCGCTTCCTTCGTCCTCGCAGACCACTTCGCGGTCGTGGCCGTCCTCGAGGTCGGGCTCGTCTTCGAGGTCCGCGTCACCGTCCAGGGCATCGAGCGCGGCAATCGCCTCCTCGATCGCCTGCTCGAGCGCTGCGCGGGCGGTGGAGGGCGAGGAGGCCCTAGGTTTGGCAGGCGGGAGTGCGGCCGCACTTGCACCCCCTGCACAGCCCCCGAAGAACGGCTGCAGCATCGATACGACATCGACCGCGCCGGCGTCGGCGGCCAGCATCAGACGCTCTCCATGGCGCGAATGTCGTTCAGGATCGCCTGGGCCCAGCGGGTGCCATACGGAGACAGCACCTCGGCATCGTCGATGAAGGGCGCAGCAACGCGGGCCTTGATGGCTAGGCCGACCGGAGTTGTGGCAGCGGCGTCGCGGATGGCGTCCAGCACCCGGTCTCGCTCTCGGTCGAGAGCTTCGGTCGTCGCCACGGCCTCCTCGTGCCCTGATGTCCGGTTGGCCAGCGCAACGGCGGCACGGTGGGGCACCATTGCGCTCAAGATCTCGTCGCAGCGCTCGACGAATAGGCGGTTCACCCCTACTGCCGCAAACACAGCGGCATGCCGGTCGCGGATTTCTCGGACCCGAGCCTCGTCAGAATAGACCTTGTCGAAGCCCAACCCGCAGGCCCAGTCACCCGCCTTGTGCTTCATCCCTTCTGGGACCTCTGGGCTCATCGCCCTGAAGCGTCGGTAGGCCGCCAACTCACGGCGATCGGCAGTTGCCGCGTGGCGCTCCACTGCCTTCAGCTCAGCCTCAAGTTTGACGAGGTGCGCGTCGGCGCCGGACTTGGCCTGGACAACCGCGGGCGCCGCAACAGCGACAGCAACAGCCCCTCCAAACAGGGCGCGACGTGTGGTGGCGGTTTCCATGATCAAGCCACCTCCAACACGCGGACAGCGCCGGCGTCGGGCTGCGCGGCTTCCTCGGCGCGGCGACGGCGCCTTCCGAGGTGTCACCTTTCCAGCGCGGGAAGAGTCGGGCGAGGAGCGCGGCGGTCTCGGCGGCGGCCTGGAGATCGAGCACGGGCATGGTATTGGTCTGGGTAGCTCGGGTCATCGGAACTTACCTTCCGTGGTTCAGTTAGGACCGGTTGGGAGTTGGCGCTTCCTTCCGGTCCGACATTCTGTTATCAGAAACACATGAGCGATGCAAC
>NZ_PEGG01000015.1 GCF_002737765.1 Caulobacter sp. B11
TACGTCACCGAAGCGGCCCGAGGCGCCTTCGAAGGTCTGACCGTTCACGAAATGGGCGATGTTACGCATGATGGCGCTCCCTGACGCAATTTTCCGCGTGAATAGCACCCGTAAACGGGAGCGTATCGCGCAAACTTATGCCTTCTTAATCCTCAACGTGAACCCGACGAAACCGGCCCTGCAGATAGACCAGGGGTTCATGATCGGGATCGTATCGCAGCTTCACCACCCGACCGACATAGACGCGATGATCACCAGCGTCGAAGACCTGGTGGGTGACGCATTCGAAATTGGCCATGCATCCGGGCAGCACCGGCGCGCCGGTGCTCCAGGTCTCGGTCTCGACCCCCTCGAACCGATCGCCTTCCTTGCGCGTGAATTGCCGGGCCAGGGCCTGATGATCGGCGTGCAACACATTGACCGTGAACAGGCCGGCGGCGTCGAGCATCGGCAGGCTACTGGACTTGAGATCCACGCAGACCAAGGCAAGGGGCGGATCGAGCGACACCGAGGTGAAGGAATTGGCCGTAAGCCCGACCCGCCGGCCGTCCGCGGCGCAGGTCGTGACGACGGTCACCCCGGTGGTGAAGCAGCCAAACGCATTACGGAGGGCTCGAACGTCGTGATCGCCGCCCCCGCCCAGTTCAATCGTGACGGCCTGACTCATCGGTTACCCTGTGCGGCAAAGTCTCGACCGGGGCAAGCCCGCGCGCGCCCGCTAGGCTAAGATCCGCCGTTCACGCTTCCACCAGCATCCCGGGGCGCGCGGCGTCGAGGCCGAAGGTGACCGGCAGGTGGCGCACATGCGGCGTCTGCAGGCCCAGGGCCTTGGCGCCCCTGGCCACGGCCAGCTTGGCCACGGCGGTCGGACCAAAGCCGTCCTGCACGCGCGGCCGGGCGCCCAGTCGGCGGCGCAGCACGCCGTTGGCGTAGATGACATTGGCGCGCAGCAGGGCCGCCGGGGTCATGAACTCGATCGAGATCGACACGTTCAGCATCGGCCCGTTCTCGATGCGATGCGGGGCGTTCTGCCGCCAGGTGACCATCCGCCCGGGCGTCAGGTCATAGACCGCCGCGCCCGAGTCCCACGCCGGGTCGAAGGCAAATTGCTCGGCGGTCTCGCGCAGGACGATCTTTTCCAGGGCCAGTTCGCCGACATAGGGATCGGCCACCGGATAGACCCAGACCTTCTTCTGCCCCCTCACCTGCCACAGCGAAACCAGCGGCACGTCGAGATGGTAGAAGACCTGGGCGTTGGCCGACGAGATCAGCATGCCCAGGTCGCGCTTGAAGGTGCGCAGGCCCGGAACCCGGGCTTCCTTCTCGGCGAAGATCTCGTCGCAGAGGGCGGCGTATTCCGGCACATGATCGTTGGTCTGGCGCAGGTTTAGCCAGATGCGGCCGGCCTTGGCGGCCTCAAGCAGTTGGTCGCCCGACAGCGTTCCCGCCGCGCCCTTGCGCCAGGTCGTCCAGGCCTTGGGATCCTCGCCCATGGTGAAGACGCCCAGCTTGTCGCGCGGATAGAGGTCCAGCAGCCGCGCCAGCCCCTCATCGTCGAACATCGGCCGTTCGTGGAGGTTGTGCTGAAAGCCGAGGTTCTCCTGGCCGAAGGCCGTGGCCTTTTCCGCCGTCCAGTCGGTGATGATGCTCATGCCGTCCTGCCGTAGAACTGGATCTTGAAGGGCCCCCACCACAGGGTCTTGCCCAGGCCGCGTGCGGCGCGGTCCAGCCATTCGGCCCGGTCGGCGGCGCGGGTCAGCCATTTGCCCGCCGCCACCGCGCCGAACAGCGCCGCCTGGACCAGACCGACGGCCATCCAGCGGGCGATACCCAGCCGGTCGGGCGGGCTGGCGGCGGCGCAATGGGCCGAGGGGCCCTGGCCATAGGCGAAGGCGCGACGGATCGTGTAGTCCAGGGACAGCCGATCGGCCACCGGATCCTCCCAGACCCAGGCCGCGGGCTCCCAGACGAACCGCGCGCCGGCGATCTGCATCTGGCCAAACAGCATGTCGTCCTCGCCGCCGATCTCATTGCGCAGCATGGAGAACGGCGCGACGGGATCAGGCAGGGCCGCCCGTCGCAGCAGGCTGTCGCCGCAGCCGTAATAGTGGTCGATGACCCCCGCCTCAGCCGGACCCAGCCGCGAGAAAAACCGCTGCAGATAGTCGCGATGCTCGACCACGGCGGCCGGAGCGCGGGCCCGGACAGGTCCGAACACCACATCGGCGTCGAAGCGCGCCTGAGCCGACAGCAGGGCCGACAGCCATTCAGCCGGCGCCTCTTCGTCATCGTCGAGGAAGGCGATCAGGTCGCCGCCGGCCCGGGCCATGCCGGCGTTGCGGGCATAGGCCACGCCGGGTCGCGGCTCGTGCACATAATGGACCGGGAACGGAGCCTCGGCCGCCAGCCCGTCGGCCGCGGCGCGGGCGGAATCCACCTGATCGTTGTCGACGATCACCAGTTCAAGGTCGCCGAACGCAACCCCCTCCTGGCGAAACAGTGAACGCGCCGCCACCCCGAGGCCCGCGATGCGCCTCTGGGTTGGAATCATGATGGTGACGCGCGGCATCAGGCGTCCACGGCTGCTTTGGACCGCCGCTGGGCCTGGCTCGCGACCGCCTCGACCATGCCGCGCATGCGACCGCCCAGGGTCAACTCGACGCTGGCGATGCTGTCCATCCGCCGGCGAAGGCGACCAACCGGTCCCGCGCCGTGCGCGCCGGCCATGGCCCAGGCGGTCTCGACCGAACTGGCGACCCGGCCGGCCATGCCTGACGCGATCGCCACGCCGTCATCGACCTGGACCCGGCTCAGTCCATAGGCGCGCTTGTAGTGGTCGTGGCCGGGTCCAAGATCGTAGTGGGTCAAGCCCAGGTCGGGCATGGCGGCGATCGCCCGCAGGAAGAAGATCTGCCCGGGCGACCAGGCGTTGAAGGCCGGATTGGTCGACGCGATCCAGGGATGGAAGACGCCGCCCATCCGCACCCCGAAATGCCCCGCCACCAGTTGGTCGCCGACATAGAGATTGACCATCAGGCCCCGGAAATCGCCCGTCTGGCGTTCGAAGAGATCGATCAGCAGCTGGCGGGTCCAGTCCGGGCGCAGGAAGTCATGCACGCCGGTGCGGCCAAGCTGTTCGCGCTTCCAGGCGATCAGTTGATCAAAGGCCAGGCGTGAAGGATCATGAGCCACCAGACGGATGGTCCCGACTTCTCGCTCGAGCTTGTGGTCCAGACGACGGTAATTCTTGATCTTCTTGGGACTGTCGACGCGAACAGATTCCAAATAGGCGGCGATGTCGCCCTGGGGCGCGATGACGTACCCGTCCTTGCTCATGGATCGCGCGTCAGTGCTCGCGAACACGCCGTAGGGGTCGATCAGGCCGGTGTAGCGAAAGGTGACCAGATCCACCGCCCGGAGCACGGCGGCGATGGCGAGATCGGGATTCGGGCGAGTAACCAGGGCCTGATAGTCGGAGAGCGGCGACCCGACCGCCCGGGCCATGCTTCCGGGGCGACGGTGGAAGGGCAGGAAGCCGACGACCTCGCCCCGTCGGCGGATTACCGCGACGCGCGTATCGCCTCGCACCCGGCCGACGGCCTGGGCGAAGTCCGGCCCCAACAACGGACTGGCGAACGCCGGCTCGGCCTGGGCCATGGACCGCCAAAGCGCGATATCCGCCGTCTCGAGTTTGAGCGGGTGAAGGGTCTCGACATCCAACATCACGCACTACCCTAAGCAACGGAAGTTAGGGAAAAGTGCAGTTGGTCGCTTAGGGCCGAACAATACCCCGAGGGCTCAGGCGAAGACCGCCTTTAAAATCGCCTCAATCCCCTGCTGATCAACGGCGTCGAAAGCCGCCGGGCGGTCGGAGTCGACGTCGAACACCGCGATGAGAGCGCCGCCGCGATCAAAGACCGGCACGACGATCTCGCTGGCCGAACGGCTGTCGCAGGCAATGTGGCCCGGGAAGGCGTGGACATCGTCGACCCGTTGGGTCTGCCCCGTCGCCGCCGCCGCGCCGCAAACCCCACGGCCGAAGGCGATGCGCAGGCAACCCAGCGTGCCCTGGTAAGGCCCGACGACCAGTTCGCGCTCGCGGGTAGGATCGACGACGTAGAAGCCTGTCCAGAAATAGTGATCGAAACTGGCGGCCAGCATCGAGGCCACCGTCGCCATCCGCGCCGTGAGGTTGGGCTCGCCGTCCAGCACGGAGGCGATCTCGTCAGCCGCCTCGGCATAGCGTTGCGCCTTGTCGGCGCTGAGGGTCTTTTCGTTGAATGCTTCAGCCATGGCCGGGGATATAGCGCCTGGTTTGGCGAATGCGAGAGGGTATCAGCAGGGAAACGGTCCGCGCCGCCCTCAGTATCCCGGACGGAACCGTGGCTCGATCTTCAAGGCCGTGGAGCCCTGCACATAGCGATCCCTGAACGCCTCGCGGCGCGGCGCGGCGGGCGCAACCCGACGAGGCGGGTCGCGCAGATCATGAACCTGGGCCCCGACCTGGAAGCGACCGATCAGGCGTTCCAGCTCGGCCGCCTCATTGGACAGGGCATGACTGGCGGCGGTCGACTGCTCGACCATCGCGGCGTTCTGCTGGGTCACCTGATCCATCTGGTTGACGGCCACGTTCACTTCGGCCAGGCCAGAAGCCTGCTCCTTGGCCGAGGCTGCAATCTCGCCGACCAGATCATTGATCTCGGCCACCTGGCCCAGGATCTGCTCCAAGGTCTGTCCGGTCTCGCCGACCAGGCGAACGCCCCTGCTGACCTGCTCGGACGAGGTGCGAATCAGGGCCTTGATTTCCTTGGCCGCGTCGGCGCTGCGCTGGGCCAGGGCCCGGACCTCCTGCGCCACGACCGCGAACCCCCGCCCAGCATCGCCGGCCCGCGCCGCCTCGACTCCCGCATTGAGGGCCAGAAGGTTGGTCTGGAAGGCGATCTCGTCGATCACCCCGATGATCTGGGTGATCGACTGCGACGACTTCTCGATGCCGCCCATGGCCTCCACCGCTTCACGTACGATGTGGCCGCTGCGCTCGGCGTTGTTCTTGGTGCTGGCGGTGACCAGTCGCGCACGGTCGGCTCCGTCGGAACTGCGACGCACCGTGGCGGTGATCTGGTCGAGGGCGGCGGCGGTTTGTTCCAGGCCTGCGGCCTGACGCTCGGTGCGTTGGGACAGGTCGTCGGCCGCCAGGCTGATCTCGCCGCAGCCGGAGCGGATGCTGCGGGCGGCCGACAGGATGCCGGCCATGGTTTCCTGCAGGCTTTCGACGGCGGCGTTGAAATCGCGCGGCATCTTGCGCGCCTCGCCAGCAAATGCGTCCTCGGCCATCCGCCAGATCAGATCCCCCTGGGCCAGCTTCTCCATGCCTTCGCCTAGGGCGGCGACCGAGGCCGCCTGGGCCTGACCATAGGCTTCGGCCTCCAGCGCGTGCTGGCGGCGCTCGGCCTCGGCGACGGCGCGTTCGGCCTCCTGCTGGACGCGGTCGCGTTGCCCCTGGGCGAGGTCGTGGCGGAAGCCGTCAAGGGCCCGGGCGATGGCGGCGATCTCGTCGCCCCCCTTTACGCCAGGGACGGCCTGATCATAGTGGCCGGCGCTTAGCGCATCGACCGAGCGGGTCAGGCCGGCCAGCGGCTTGCGCACGAGACTGGCGCTGGCGAGGAACAGGCCAGCAGCACCGCCGCGGTGATCCCCAGGCCGCCGATGAACAGGATCCTGGCCAGCTTGTCAGCCGGCCAGGTAATGGCGGCGTTGGGCACGTCCATCACCAGCGCCCAGGTCGCATTCAGGCCCGGCATGACCACGGGCCGCACGATGCGTTCCATGGCCACGTCGCCGGCCATGACCCCCTCGATCTTGGCCGAGGCCTCGCCCGCCAGAACGGCGGTCACCTTGTCGGCGCCGGCGTCGGCATAGCCGTCATGCGCAAGGCGCTGTCCGGGTGGGCGACCCATACGCCCTTGGACGACAACAGCATCACCCGGCCGCCCCCGAGCGGCTTGAGCGCGCCAAGGCGGCTGGAAAGGTTGGTCAGCGACATATCCAGGCCAGCCACGCCGATTTGACGGCCGCTCGAGCGCACGGGAATGGCCACTGAGGTCATGGCGACCTTGGCCCCGGCGATCGTCTCGAAATAGGGCTCCACAAGGGTCGCGCGACCGGACACGGCTGGGCCTGTGTAATAGGCTTCGGCGAAGTCGCTGCCGTCGGCTTCCAGCTCCAGCGCGGGATTGCCGTTGTTGTTGACCCAGTAGACCGAGAAGCGGCCATCCTTGTTCGACGCCAGAACCGCGTCGTTGAGATGCTCGATATCCTTGCCATCGAGGGCGTCCGGCTCGGCCATGAACCAGGCGCCCATCACCGTGCTGGAGGCGACGGCGTTGGGGCGGACCATGGCCACGAACTTGTCGCGGTCAACCAGACCCGCTTCGTGAGCTGCGGCGATGGACGCCTGCATGGCCTGAGCGGCGGCCTGGGTGGAGGCGACCTCGGCCTGCACTTGCTGGACGGCGTCGTCGATCACCGCCTCGGCATAGCGATGGCTCAGACCCGCGACGATGCCGCTGGTATGGGAAGATACGGCCGCCGCCGCGGCGATCAGCAGCAGGCCAATGGCGAGCCCGGCGACCAGCACCAGCTTCCACGCGATCGTCAGCCGGCCAAGCGCCTTCATGTCGAGAATCTCCGCAGCCTCGTCTAGGCCTTCAAAGGCTTTGCCTGCTGATTCCTAAACGCGTCATTAACCATGCTCGAGCCGCGGCCTCAGGGTCCGGGCAAGCGGACCATCGCGACCGACCCTGAACGGACCTCGCCCGGCCCGCCGGACTGGGGCGGCCGTGGCCCGCGCCTTGCCTCCTCCGGGACGAAGGAGCTTGTCATGTTCAATAGCGGCACATCCATGGGCGGCGGGCGCGCGCTTTCGCGCGACGGAGCGCTCGACGTCCTGCGGTTCCTGGCCGCCCTGTTCATCGTGATCTATCACGTGGCGGAACGGGCCCCGATCCCCCTCTTCAGCCTGCATCCCGCCCTAAGCCGCGGCTACCTGGCGACCGACTTCTTCCTGATGCTGTCGGGCTATGTCCTGGCGCGAACCTATGGCCAGCGGGTGCTGACCGGCGACATCGGCCTCAACGCCTTCCTCAAGCGCCGAATCCTGCGCATCTGGCCCTCGCACCTGGCCATGGTGCTCGCCTTTGTCGCCTTCATCCTGACCGCCACGGCGATCGGGCTGGCGCCGCAAAATCCGCAATGGTTCCGCTGGGACCAGCTTCTGCCGCAGGTCTTCCTGGTCCAGGCCTGGTTCGTCCCCGGGCCGTCAGGCTGGAACATGCCGACCTGGACCCTGTCGGCCCTGGTCGTCTGCTACGCCCTGTTTCCCGCCGCCTGGCGCCTGGCCGCCAGGGTGCGCTCGCCCTGGGTCGCCCTCGCCGCCGGTGTCGGCCTCTATCTGCTGATCGACCTCGCCGCCCTGTCGGTCACCGGCGTGCCCGGATACCAGCTGCCGCTCCGCTATGGCCTGGTGCGTGGGATTCCCCTGTTCATGGTCGGCCTGCTGATCGCCCGAGTCGGCGAGTCGGTTCGCGTGCCCGACAGGATGGCCGACAGCCTGGCCGTGGGCGCGGTGGTCAGCGTGGTGGCCCTTCAGATGCTGGGACGTTTCGATCATCTGAGCCTGGCCCTGCTGGGCCTGCTGATCTTCGCCGCCGGCGCCTCCGCCCCCAAGGGCTGGGGCTGGGCGGGCGCGGCGGGCCGCCTGTCGTTCTCGCTGTTCCTCACCAACCAGTTCGTCGCTGTCGTCTGGTTCGGGGCCCAGCGCGCCGCAGCGACGAAGTTCGGGTTCGACCCGACCCTGATGTGGCTGACCTGGGCCCTGGCCCTGCCCGCCTGCGTGGTGTTCGCCTGGCTGTTCGAGCGGCTGGTCGATGCGCCGCTTCAGGTCTGGATCAAGGGCTGGTCGCGCCGCGAGCGCCCCACCGCCATGGTCTCGGCCCAGGCCGGTACCTGATCCCGCCCTCGCCTAACCGATCAGGGCCCGCGCCGCCGCCCGCGCGGCCTCGGTGACCTCGGCCCCCGACAGCATCCGGGCGATCTCTTCCTCGCGCTGGGCGGGGCTAAGAGGCTCGACGCGGGTGCGGGTCGAGGTGTCGTCACCCGCCTTGGAAATTCGCCAGTGGGCGTCGGCCCGGGCGGCCACCTGGGCCGAATGGGTGACGACCAGCACCTGGGCCTTGTCGGCCAGACGCTTGAGCCTCAGCCCCACGGCGTCGGCCACGGCGCCGCCGACGCCCTGGTCGACCTCGTCAAAGATCATCAGCGGCTGGGCGCCGTCGCCGCGACCGGCCAGGGCCGCCTTGAGGGCCAGGGCAAAACGCGCCAGCTCGCCGCCCGAGGCGATGGCTTCCATCGGACCGAACGGCGCGCCCGGATTGGTCGAGATCTCGAAGGACACCTTGTCCAAGCCCAGGGGACCGGCGCGATCCTCGTCCAGTTCAGCGACGGCGACCCGGAACCGGGCCTTTTCCAGCTTCAGCGGCGCCAGTTCGGCCTCGACCGCCAGGGCCAGGCTGTCGCCGGCGGCGCGACGCTGGGCGGTCAGGGCGTTGGCGGCGAAGAGATAGGCTTCGCGGGCCGCGGTCGCCTCTTCCTCGGCGGCGCGCAGGGCCTCGCTCGAGGTTTCGATGGCCTGTAGCCGGCTGGCGAAGTCGGCGCGGGCGGCGGGCAGCAGCTCGACGGCGATGTTGAGCTTTCGGCCCATGGCCCTCAGGGCGAACAGACGTTCCTCGGTCTTGTCCAACTGGTCGGGCTGGAATTCGAAACTGTCGGCGGCGGCGTCGATGGCCGCCGTCGCTTCCTGGGCCTCGACCAGGGCGCGGTCGACCGCCTCGCAGGCGGCGATCAGCCGGGTCATGGCCAGTCCCTCGGCGGGCGCCCCGGCCTGGACGGCCCGTTCACGCGCCCGCTCCAGGGCGCGGTAGGCGCTGGCGAGCTTGCCGGACAGGGCGTCACCGCCCAGCACGTCACGCGCCGTCGCGATATCGGCCAGGGTCTTCTCGGCCGAACCCAGCAGGGCCCGCTCCTCGGCCAGGGCCGTCTCCTCGCCCTCGCGCGGATCGAGGCGATCCAGCTCCGACAGGCGCAGGGTCAGTTCCTCGGTCTCGTCTGCGGCGCGCTGAGACAGATCGCGCAAGGCGGCTGCCGCCTCCCGCGCGGCGCGCCAGCCGCTCCACGCCGAGGCCACCGCGCTCAGCGCGACCGAACCGAACACGTCCAGCAGTCCGCGATGGGTGCGTGGATCCAGCAGGCCGACGGTCTCGTGCTGGCCATGGACTTCCAGCAACAGGGCGCCGAGGTCCTTGAGGACGCCGACGCTGGTGGCCTGGTCATTGACGAAGGCGCGGCTGCGGCCATCGGCCGATAGCTGGCGGCGAAGCACCAGATCCTCGTCACGACTGTAGTCCAGGCCCTTGTCGTCGAGATAGGCGAAGGCCGGGTTGATCGGCCACCAGGGCGAAGATCGCCGTCGCCGAGGCGTGACCGGTCGCTCCTCTGCGGACCAGGCCGGCGTCGGCCGCCGCGCCCGTGGCCAGGCCCAAGGCGTCGAGGATGATCGACTTGCCCGCCCCGGTCTCGCCGGTCAGGGCCGTGAGGCCCGAGCCGATGGCCAGGTCCAGGCTCTCGATGAGCACGACGTCGCGAATGGAAGGCGATCAGCATCAGCATGTGCGCAGGATCGCCGGGAATCAGGGTTTTCAAAGGGCTTCGCAACGAAAGCGGGCCGGTCCCTGAAGGACCGGCCCGTTGAAATCACATGCCCAGGACGCCGCGAAGGCCGCCCGTCTTGGACTGCCCTCGCCGGGCGGGCCAGGGTGGCGTCCTTGTCCTTGATCAGCCGATCCAGGATGTTCTTCTTGGTGCCGGCCTTGAGCGGCTCGACGGCGGGCCTGAGGCCCGAATCGGTCAGCAGCTTGTAGGCGTCGCCGTACCAGCGATCCCCGGGAAGTTATGGCCCAGTACGGCGCCGTTGCGACGGCTTCATCGACCAGGCCCAGGGTCAGGTAGCCCTCGACCAGGCGATACAGAGCCTCGGGGGTGTGCGAGGTGGTCTGGTGCGCCGTGCGGGCGAATCGATTCACGGTGCGGTGCGGAACCGGCCGACGGCGGCCAGGGTCTGGCCGTTGCGCAGGTAGTAGCGGCCGATGGCCATTTCCTTGCCGGCCAGCTGGTCATTGACCATGTCGATCTTCAGCCGGGCGTCCTGAGCGTATTCGGTATTGGGATAGCGCTGGACCACGTCGCGCAGCGAGGCCAAGGGCCTGCTGAGCGGCCTGCTGCGGTCGCGGCCTGTCGCGATTGACGTCGACGATCTGTTCGAAATAGCAAATCGCCTTCAGATAGAAGGCGTAGGACGCCGAGGGATTGCCTGGATAGAGCGAGATGAAGCGATCGCGCGTCGGAGATCGCCTCGTTGTAATTGTTGGCCTGATAGTGCGCGAAGCCGGTCATCAGGATCGAGCGGCGCGACCATTCCGAATAGGGATGCTGGCGCTCGACCTCACGGAAATAGTCGACGGCCTCGTTCCAGTTGCCGCGGTCCCAGGCGATTGGCCCCCGTGGCGTACAGAAGCTCCACCGGACGCTCTTCATAGGCCAGGGTGGGCTTTTCGCCTTGCCGGCGCAAGCCGACACGGAGAGGGCGACCATTACAGCGGCGATGGTAACGGCCGGACGTCCCGAGAATTTACGAAGCACGGAC
>NZ_PEGG01000016.1 GCF_002737765.1 Caulobacter sp. B11
ACGCTGCTTCGGGACTATTCGGATATCCCTAACTATTTGATTTTTATTCGCTTTTACGCCGCCCAGCGCTCGGTGACGTCATCGGTAAAGTCCAAAACCATCTGGATCGGTTCGACGTTAGTGTTCATTTCGTTGTAAACGAGCACATCAGTCGCAAGCTGTACGCAGTCACCAACGATCTGTTCGCGTCGTTGAATGAATGCCCGCTGCATATGAGATCTCTCGGCGTGCCCGAGCATTGCCCAGAAGGTGTACTGGACGCCTCCTTTCGTCACGCGCACAGCATGATTGACCCGGTACCGGCGCCTTTGCGATCAGTCGCATACTCCTCGCGGAGGGCGCGGGCCACGTCCTCAGCCAGAGCATCGTAAGGGTCGACCGAGGGCAACTGCAGCAGCCCCTTAGAGACGGCCCATTCGGCCACCTCACGCGCCGTAGCAGCGAGGCGCCCGTTCTCTTCTTCGTAGCGGCGCCATGCCCGCTGCAGGGTCTCGTTCTTGGTCATGACATCTCCTTCAAAGAGGCACAGCTGCCTGCTGCCCCCAGCCATCAACGACGGCCCCAGGCAAAACGTGAAGCCTAATCTTCACCAGATGTTTGCGCAGAAGATCCCACCGCTTAGTTTTCTTTTGAATTTGTCCCACTACCAAGCCGGGATGGATCTGTAGTCGCTTAGAAAACCCTACGATGTCTCGCTCGGCAAAAAACGGCGACTTGCGGGCTATGAACAAGCTGATTTCTTTTTCTGGGATGCAAAATTCAGCTGCAGCTGCATTCGCCGCGATTTCTTCAGGGGGGAGCGGTTCTGAAGAGTTCGTATCATCAAGATCGACATCGATAATCGGCTTAGATTGCCCGTCCTTTCTCAAGACGTGCTCAATCTCGTGACGCAACACAAACCAAAAATTATCGATGCGATCATGCCGCAAGCTCATCCCAATTACCGGAGATTGCTTATTCAGCCACAGGCACACGCCATCGATCTTCGCGTTGGGAAGACGTTCGACGAAGATAAGGCGCACACCGCACTCGGCGAGAATGCGCGGAACATGGCGCGCTTCCTGCGGGTCAATCATCAGAGCTCGCAGGCGAGGAAGCGCTTCCCGCAACGCAGCTTCGGAGTATTTCCCCACGGGCGTCGATCGCGCGATTTGCCTAACTCGAAATAGCCAGGCGACCTGGGCCGGTGGAGACTCGTCGTAGGCGGTCTTTCTAGCTGCGTGCTCCATGTGAGGAATTTCATTCGAGTTGGCCACTTCGAAGAAGCAGGCCATCTGTGCCTCAAGCAGTGCTGCGTCAGTGTCTTCGAGCCAACCGCGCTTGATCATTTCGCGAACCGGATACGCCGATTGCAGGCGCGCCCTACGGCCCACGCTTGGATCCGGATCTCTCGCTCTCGACATGTCGTAGGCACGCTGGAGATTGGCAAAGAGGTCCGCATGAACGTCAAACGCCGTGCCCAGAGCCTTAGCCATCTCAGGGCTAATGCCCCGTTTGCCAGCCAAGATCAGATTTACGGCTTGCTCCGGAGTGCCCAAGATGTAGGCGAGATCGCGCTGACTCCAGCCGCGCTCTTCCAGCTCTTCCTTTAGAAAGAACCCAGGATGCGGCGTCTCGGTGTTGTAAAAATTACCGTCCATAATTCCCACCCTTAGTGGGTATCTCCAATTTCGAGTATTGTGAATACTGGTGGATGCTCATCAATGTTGAGGACAAAAACGATCCTGTACTGATCATTAATGCGAATTGATCGTTTTTCATCTTTGTCCCCGCAAGTTTTTTGTATCGTAGGCTTTTCCAGTTTCGTAGCGTGCGCTCGTCGGGCGCCGCCCCGATAAAGGCCAGCTTGTCGCGGCAAGATTTGATGACCGAGAAGGGGAGGCCCAACTCGTGCGCACGTTCCGTCCAGATCAGGGCGAGGCGCTTGTCCCCAAACTCGATTTTCATGACGCTCCTAACTAATGAGAATCGGTGGCGGTGTCAATTGGCGACTGAACGCATGGCGTTAAGTTGCGGCTTCAAAGGCTGGGGTGGTCCGGCGCTCAGGTGGTTCGCGGCGGCTCATATGAAGGCGCAGCCCAGCCTCAGGCGAACCAAACCGGAACGATCTTCGGGACTATTCCGGGACTATCGATGCTGACCGCTCCCAAGGTTTCCCGCTTGTTCCCGTTTTGAAAACCCGGGCCAAATTGAGCCTTGGCCAAAAAGCCTTTACGCTATAGGGGATCGCCAGTTGCGGATGTGGCGGAACTGGTAGACGCACCAGATTTAGGTTCTGGCATCGAAAGGTGTGGAGGTTCGAGTCCTCTCATCCGCACCAGCCCCCGGGCTGCTTTTGCAGGCCTGAGGCGTGACCCCCTTTGATCGACGTGAGTGTCGTGACATAAGGGCGCTCTTTCGCCGCCCCGGTGACGTGGGCGGCTTTGGTGTTTTGACCCCTGGGACGGACGTATGGCGCGCGGCGCCAGTCCGGGAAGCTAAGAATGTCGATGCAGATCGTTGAAAAGTCGGGCGAAGGCCTCAGCCGCGTTTATGGCGTTACGGTGCCCGCGAGTGAACTCGCCACGCGTCTTACGGCCCGGATCGCCGAAGTGGCGCCGCAAATGAACGTCAAGGGCTTCCGCCCTGGCAAGGTGCCCGCCGCCCATGTGCGCCGCCTGTATGGCAAGGCGCTGATGGGCGAGGTCATCGAGCAGACGCTCAACGAGACCACCCAGAAGGTGCTCGACGACAATAAGCTGCGCCCCGCCGGCCAGCCCGACCTGAAGCCGTCGTCCGACATGGACAAGGTGCTCGCCGGTGGCGAAGACCTGGCCTTCGAACTGGCCGTTGAAGTGATGCCGGAGTTCGAGCCCATCGACCCGGCCACGATCGAGCTGTCCAAGCCGGTCTACAAGGTCTCGGACGCCGAGACCGACGAGGCCCTGGCAGATCTGGCCAAGCAAGCCCGCACCTATGAGCCCCGCAAGGGCAAGAGCCTCAAGGCCAAGGACGGCGACCAACTGGTCATCGACTTCCTGGGCACGGTCGATGGCGTCGCCTTCCAGGGCGGCACGGCCGAAGGCGCGGAACTGGTGCTGGGTTCGGGTCAGTTTATCCCGGGCTTCGAAGAGCAACTGGTCGGCGCCAAGCCCGACGACGTCGTCACCGTGAAGGTTACCTTCCCGGAAGACTACCAAGCCAAGGATCTGGCCGGTAAGGCCGCCGAGTTCGCCACCACCGTCAAGGAAGTGCGCGCCCCGGTCGATTCCGAAGCCGATGACGAACTGGCCAAGCGCCTGGGTCTGTCTGACCTGCAGGCTCTGAAGGACCTGCTGAAGTCGAACCTGGAAGGCCGTTACGCCAACAGCTCGCGATTCAAGCTCAAGCGCGCCCTGCTCGACATCCTCGACACCAAGCACGACTTCCCGCTGCCGCCCCGCATGGTCGACGCCGAGTTCGCCGGCATCTGGCAACAGGTGCAGGCCGACAAGACCCAGGGCGGCTTGCCGCCGGAAGACGCCGACAAGTCCGAAGACCAGCTCAAGGACGAGTATCGCAAGATCGCCGAGCGCCGCGTGCGCCTGGGTCTGGTGCTCGCCGAGATCGGCCGAAAGAACGACGTGGCCGTCACCGAGCAGGAACTGGCCGACGCCATGATGCGCGAAGCCCGCCAGTACGGCGCGCAAGCCCAGCAGGTGTTCGACATGTACCGCCAGCGCGCCGACCTTCAGGCTTCGCTCCGCGCTCCGATCTACGAGGACAAGGTCGTCGACCTGATCTTCGCCAAGGCCACGATCGTGGAAAAGGAAGTTTCCAAGGAAGAGCTGATGGAAGAAGACGATCTTCCGGAAGGCTACGGCGGCTAGGACCCGAGGGTCCAACTGTCACGTAAAAGGGCGCGGCTCGCGAGAGTCGCGCCCTTTTTTATGGGCGTGCGTAACGTTTGAAAAACGCCGCCTCCTTGCGAACTGTTAAGCGCCACGCGATATGCGAGAGCGACGGCGGCGCGTCAGCTGATTCGCGACGCCTCCAACATGAGAAGGGCGATCCCTATGTATGATCCGGCTTTGACGGCGATGAACCTCGTGCCGATGGTGGTCGAACAGACCAGCCGCGGCGAGCGGGCGTTCGATATCTTTTCGCGCCTTCTCAAGGAGCGGATCATTTTCCTGACCGGTCCGGTCGAGGACGGCATGGCCAGCTTGATCTGCGCCCAGCTGCTGTTCCTGGAGTCCGAGAACCCCAAGAAGGAAATCGCCATGTACATCAACTCGCCGGGCGGCGTGGTGACGTCGGGCCTGGCGATCTACGACACCATGCAATACATCAAGTGCCCGGTTTCGACCGTGTGCATGGGCATGGCCGCCTCGATGGGCAGTCTGCTGCTGCAGGCCGGCGCGCCGGGTCACCGCATCGCCCTGCCGAACGCGCGGATCATGGTCCACCAGCCTTCGGGCGGTTTCCGCGGCCAGGCTTCGGACATCGAGCTGCACGCCCAGGACATCATGAAGACCAAGCGTCGCCTCAACGAGATCTATGTGAAGCACACCGGCCGCACCTATGAGGAAGTCGAACGCTCGCTCGACCGCGACAACTTCATGAACGCCGAGGAAGCCAAGGCCTGGGGCCTGATCGACCACATCAACGAAAGCCGCGACGACGACAGCGGCTCCTAGGCGCGCTCGCTTTCAGAGTTGAGACGAACCCCGTCGAGCCACCGCTCGGCGGGGTTTTTTTCTAGCCGGGCTTGCCCCGGAAGATCCGGTAGCCCTGCTCCTGGGCGATGGCGAGCATCTCGGTGTCGCCCGAGGTGTCGCCATAGGCGGCGGCGAGGGTCATATCGTCGCCGAACTGCTCACGTAGCCGCACGACCTTTTCCGCACCCCGGCAGTTGGGGCCCAGCAGGCCGCCGACGACCCTGTTCTCGAGGTCCAGGGTCAGGCGCGACCCAATCAGGACGTCGGCGCCGATGCCGCGCGCGAAGGGGGCCACGACCAGGTCGGGCGAGGCGGTGACGATCACCATCCGCGCGCCGCGCGAGCGCCAGCGGCGCCAAACAGCCAGGGCGTCGGGGCGGAACAGGCGAGGGGCCTCGGCCTCGGCGAAGGCCCGGGCCTCGGCTTCAAGCTTGTCGAGGGGCACGCCCCGGAGGAATTCGCGGATCGCCGCCGACTTGATGCGGCCGCGATTACGGTGGAAGAGGTAGGAGATCGCCGCCGGCGCCAGGCGGATCAAGCCCAGCCGCCAGCGCCAACCGCTGACCCGCCATTTGAGGAAAGCGGTGAAGCTGTCGCGGACCGTCAGGGTGCCGTCAAAATCGAAGGCCACAAGCGGCGGGCTTCCGGTCATGTCGCCTGTCATCGGCAGGGAGGCCGAGAGGCCCTGGGCCATCAGAGTGCGTTTCGCCATGCGTCTCCGCGCTCACGCGCCAATTCTTCCGTCGATAAGTCGTCTTCGATCACGATTCCGCGGATCCGGCCAAAGCCAACACCCGCTCCGCGCGTTTCGTCCCGGTTGCGGGGCGATCCAGCCCATACTGGCCGCTTGCGTTTGGGTTTGGTCCTCCCATTTTAGACTCCCATCCCGGAAACCGCATGCTTCATCCACCATCTTGACGTCGGAAATCGGCGGCAAGGCTTGTGCGGTGCGTTCGGATCGGGGAATGTCAAGGATTAGACAACTCCCGGCGCGTATCCTGGGCCTTCGGCGGTGGGATGCGAGTCGAGAGTCGGTGGCCCCGGCTCCAGCCGTATCCGCCCTAGCGTGAGAAGCGATCATGACGAAAGCCGCGAGCGGCGATACCAAGAGCACCCTGTATTGTTCTTTCTGCGGAAAGAGCCAACACGAGGTGCGCAAGCTCATCGCCGGCCCGACGGTGTTCATCTGCGATGAGTGCGTTGAGCTCTGCATGGATATCATCCGTGAAGAGCACAAGATCGCGTTTGTGAAGTCCAAGGACGGCGTGCCGACTCCGCGTGAAATCTGCGAAGTCCTCGACGATTACGTGATTGGCCAAAGCCATGCCAAGAAGGTGCTCGCTGTCGCGGTGCACAATCACTACAAGCGCCTCAATCACGCGTCGAAGAACAACGACGTTGAACTGGCCAAATCCAACATCCTGCTGGTCGGTCCGACCGGCACCGGCAAGACGCTTCTGGCCCAGACCCTGGCCCGAATCATCGACGTGCCCTTCACCATGGCCGACGCCACGACCCTGACCGAAGCCGGTTATGTCGGTGAAGATGTTGAAAACATCGTGCTGAAGCTGCTTCAGGCCGCCGACTACAATGTCGAGCGGGCCCAGCGCGGCATCGTCTATATCGACGAAATCGACAAGATCAGCCGCAAGTCCGACAATCCTTCGATCACCCGCGACGTGTCGGGCGAGGGCGTGCAGCAGGCCCTGCTGAAGATCATGGAAGGCACCGTCGCCTCCGTGCCGCCGCAGGGCGGGCGAAAGCATCCGCAGCAGGAGTTCCTGCAGGTCGACACGACCAACATCCTGTTCATCTGCGGCGGGGCCTTCGCCGGCCTGGAGCGCATCATCTCGGCGCGCGGCCAGGGCAAGTCGATCGGCTTCGGGGCCAAGGTGACCGATCCGGAAGAGCGTCGCACGGGCGAGATCCTGCGCGGTGTCGAGCCGGACGATCTGCAACGCTTCGGCCTGATCCCGGAATTCATCGGCCGTCTGCCGGTGATCGCCACCCTTGAGGATCTGGACGAACCGGCCCTGGTCAAGATCCTGACCGAGCCGAAGAACGCCTTCGTCAAGCAGTACCAGCGCCTGTTCGAGATGGAGAACATCGGCCTGACCTTCACCGAGGACGCCCTTCATGGCGTCGCCAAGAAGGCCATCGCCCGCAAGACCGGCGCGCGCGGCCTGCGCTCGATCATGGAAGGCATCCTGCTCGAGACCATGTTTGAGCTGCCCAACTACGAGGGCGTCGAGGAAGTGGTGGTCAATGCCGAGGTCGTCGAAGGCCGGGCTCAACCGCTGCTGATCTATTCGGAAAAGAAGGGCGGCGCGGCCTCGGCCTGATCGCTGAAAGCTGTCTAGTTGTCAGAGGGCGCGTCCGCTGGGCGCGCCCTTTTTCCTGCGCCCCACACGACGGACGCATCCTGGGTGGCCTGCGCGGTGCGCGCCGCGCCCTCAGCCCGGGCTGGTGAACCACTTAACGAGCGATCGCACGAGCCCATCGCCGGAGTACGCGGCTCGCCAGGGCCCTGCGCGCTCCAGAGCCAGGGCGGTCAGTGCCTCCAGATTGTCCTGAGCTTTCAGGATCGCCTCCAGAACGTCTTGAGGACGTTCGCCGTCATAGATGACACCCGCCGCGAAGCCGGATGTGATCCGTTCGGCCATCCAGGTGCGGCTGGGAACAACCATGGGCCGGCCGAGGGGGGCGGCGAGGGCGAACAGGCCGGATTGCCGATAGGCGCTTCGAACATAGGGCAGGGCGATCAGATCCAACTCCCCGATCAGGCGCTCCAGGGCGTCGTCGGGCGTCCACCCGGTCAAATGTTCGATCTCGGCCGAGCCTTCGGTCTGCGGCTCCAGGCTCTGGCCGGGGGCCTGAATCACCAGATGGATCGGCGTTGGATTCAGCTGCACTTCTTGGATCAAATCCCGGATCAGGGCGTCACCCTTGTCGTATCGCTGCGCGCCCAGCAGGCCCACGCGCATCCTCTGGCCGGGCGGACGAGTCGGGGGGCGAGGCTGTGACTTGACCCACTGGATGGACTCGACGGCGTGGACCCGGCGATCCAAGACGGGTTCAAGACGGCGCGCCAAGCTTCCCGTCATGCCGCCGATCCATAGCCGGTCCTCCGGCCAGTCCTTGGCCTGGCGATAAACATCGCGCCAGAGCGCCAGGAGTTGCCCCCACGTGACGAGATCGAGATTCGCCAGTTGGCTCTGCTGGTGGACGATGCAGGCGATTTTCGGCCTTATCCCGCGCCGCTTGCACCAGCGCAGCAGCGAAAATATCTCCGCCGAGGCCGCAGTGGGCATCAGGATCATGTCGTCGTCCGTCAGCGCCCCTATGGTCTGGCGTTCAAGGTCTGCCTCGAACATCTGCACCCGTCGGCGGAAATCTTCGACCAGACGATCGTAGGGGTCGCTGGACAACCAGGTGTAGTGGTGGGCCCGAAATAGCGGCACCGCGCCGACGTCGCGCTGGAGTTCGGGCGAGACGTTTGACGCCGCAAGGCAATCGAACCTGATCCCAAGCTCGCCCAGGGTATGACTGAGGCCGCGAACGAAATGGTCGTGATGCCCTGTCTGACTGCGAAGACCAGTGTCCATCACCACGATACGCATGACGACCTCCGGGCGGGCGCTGTCAAAGACGCATCCATTGTCGGGTGATTCTTCGATCGTTGAACTGACGGCCCAGCTTGCTGGCCTGACCTTGAAAGGGCGGCATGCCGCGACCCGTCGCCGCTATTGGGCGAGTCGCCTTGAACCCTGTTGTAAAAGATCCACATAAATAGCGAGCATTCGCCCAGTCCCGGGCGGACGGGCCGTACGACTCAGGCGCATCGTCTGGCGTGACGGCGGCCCGCGTGGCTGAGCGCGAGTAAAACGCGGCGGCCAGGAGTAGAAAGCATCATGTCTGAGATTCGTACGCTTCCTGTGTTGCCTCTGCGGGATATCGTTGTCTTCCCGCATATGGTGGTCCCCCTGTTCGTCGGACGCGACAAGTCCGTTCGCGCCCTCGAAGAGGTGATGCGCGGCGACAAGGAAATCCTGCTGGTCACGCAAAAGAATTCCGCCGACGACGATCCGTCGCCCGGCGATATCTTCGAGGTCGGCGTCCTGGCCACCGTCCTGCAACTGCTGAAACTTCCCGATGGCACCGTGAAGGTGCTGGTCGAGGGCAAGGGCCGCGCCGCCGTGGCCCGCTTTACCGATCAGGAGGCCTATTATGAGGCCCAGATCGGTCTGGTCGAGGAAGATGAAGGGGCCGGCCCCGAGGCCGAAGCCCTGTCGCGCGCTGTCGTCGAACAGTTCGAGAACTACGTTAAGCTCAACAAGAAGGTGCCGCCCGAGGCGCTGGCGTCGATCCCGCAGATCGCCGAGCCCGGCAAGCTCGCCGACAGCATCGCTGCGCATCTGTCGGTCAAGATCGCCGACAAGCAGAACCTGCTCGAGATCTTCGACATCGTGAAGCGCCTGGAGAAGGTGTTCGCGCTGATGGAAGGCGAGATCAGCGTGCTTCAGGTCGAGAAGAAGATCCGCTCGCGCGTGAAGCGGCAGATGGAGAAGACCCAGCGCGAATATTACCTCAACGAGCAGATGAAGGCGATCCAGCGCGAGCTGGGCGATCCCGACGATCAGCGCGACGAACTGATCGAGCTGGAAAAGCGCATCAAGAAGACCAAGCTGTCGAAGGAGGCTCGCGCCAAGGCCGAGGGCGAGCTTAAGAAGCTGCGCAACATGAGCCCGATGTCGGCCGAAAGCACGGTTGTGCGCAACTATCTCGACTGGATGCTGTCGATCCCGTGGGGCAAGGCCAAGACCAAGAAGGTTGATCTGGTCGAGGCCGAAGCCGTGCTCGAGGCCGATCACTACGGTCTGGAGAAGGTCAAGGAACGCATCCTTGAATACCTGGCCGTGCAGGCGCGGACCAATTCGCTGAAGGGTCCGATTCTCTGCCTGGTGGGTCCTCCAGGCGTGGGCAAGACCTCGCTGGGCAAGTCGCTGGCCAAGGCGACCGGCCGCGATTTCGCGCGGATCTCCCTGGGCGGCGTGCGTGACGAAGCCGAGATTCGCGGTCACCGCCGCACCTATATCGGCTCAATGCCCGGCAAGATCATCCAGACGATGAAGAAGGCCAAGACGACCAACGCCTTCATCCTGCTCGACGAAATCGACAAGATGGGCAGCGACTATCGTGGCGACCCGTCGTCGGCCCTGCTTGAAGTCCTGGATCCCGCCCAGAACTCGACCTTCGGCGACCATTACCTGGAGGTCGATTATGACCTCAGCCAGGTGATGTTCGTCACCACGGCCAACAGCCTGAACATGCCTCAGCCTCTGCTGGACCGCATGGAGATCATCCGCATCCCCGGCTACACCGAGGATGAGAAGCTGGAGATCGCCAAGCGTCACGTCCTGCCCAAGCTGATGGCCGATCACCAGCTGACGACGGCCGAGTTCGTGGTGCCCGACAACGCCATCCGAGACCTGATCCGCTACTACACTCGGGAAGCCGGCGTGCGGTCGCTGGAGCGGGAACTGGGCAATCTGGCACGTAAGACCGTGCGGGACTTGGCGCGCGAGAAGGTCGCCTCGATCACGATCGACGACGCCCGTCTGGCCAAATATGCCGGCGTGAAGAAGTACCGTTATGGCGAGACCGACGAGGTCGATCAGGTCGGCATCGTCACCGGCCTGGCCTGGACGGAGTATGGCGGCGAGATCCTGACCATCGAAGCGGTGAAGATGCCGGGCAAGGGCCGCATGACGGTCACCGGCAATCTCAAGGACGTGATGAAGGAGTCGATTTCCGCGGCTCAGTCCTACGTCCGTTCTCGGGCCCTGCACTTTGGCGTCAAGCCACCGGTGTTCGAGAAGACCGACGTGCACATCCACGTGCCCGACGGCGCCACGCCCAAGGACGGACCCTCGGCCGGCGCCGCCATGGCCCTGGCCATGGTCTCGGTGCTGACCGGGATCCCGATCCGCAAGGACATCGCCATGACCGGCGAGATCACCCTGCGCGGGCGAGTCACGGCGATCGGCGGCCTGAAGGAAAAGCTGCTCGCGGCTCTACGCTCTGGCGTCAAGACGGTGCTGATCCCTCAGGAGAACGAGAAGGATCTGGTCGACGTGCCGCAGTCGGTGAAGGACGGATTGGAGATCATTCCGGTCTCCACGGTCGATGAGGTGCTCAAGCACGCCCTGACGGGCCCGCTGACTCCGGTTGAATGGAGTGAGTCGGACGAGCCGCTCACCAAGCCCGGCAAGCCCGATGACGTCGATGGGGACGCTGTCCTGACCCATTAAATCTAACTTATTGTTGATAACTAGGGCGGCGCGGGAGATTCCCGCGCCGCCTTCGTTTGACGGGGCATTTTTGGCCGCCATAATCCTGCCCAAGCGAAGCGGCGTAAGCTGTTGCCAGCGCCGCCGCTTTAATAGGCTGGGAGAATAACATGACCACAAAAGCCGAACTCGTCACGGCGATCGCCGAAAAGGCGGGCATCAACAAAAATCAGGCCAAGGACGCCCTCGAAGCTTTCATCGACACCGTCACCGCTTCGCTGAAGTCGGGCCAGGACGTTCGTCTGGTCGGCTTCGGTACGTTCAAGGCCGTGGCTCGCGCCGCGGGCACCGCGCGCAACCCGCGCACCGGTGAGACCGTGAACCGTCCGGCGTCGAAGACGGCTCGGTTCCAGGTTGGCGAAGGCCTGAAGACCACCCTGAACGGCTAGTCCATTCCGGCGTTTTCAAGGGGCGGGGCGCCGTGAGGCGTCCCGCCCTTTTGCATCCGGGACCCTGGTCCCATCGGGCGGCTAGCTCAGCGGTAGAGCGTCTCGTTTACACCGAGAGGGTCGGGGGTTCGATTCCCTCGCCGCCCACCACCTCATCTCCCCATGCTCATTGCCCCTTCTGGGCCCGTCGCGCCCAACATCCTGCGACGGTCTCCGGCTGCGCGACAATAGCCCGGCGTCCACCTTCGGCGGCTCCGTCAAGCGTTGCCTTACGCGATCAGAATGATATCATTTTGATATGCAACGGCTGGAGGGCCGACCCATGAACACATCCCCAAAGATCGAGTCCTCGGCCGAGCGCCCCCATCGCGGTACGGCTGGCGGTCAGGCCCTGATCGCCGTCGCGATCCTGTTTGCCTTGGGGATCCTGGCGTTCAGCCGGGCCGAGGCCCTGGGTCCCGGCCTGGCCCTGATGGGCGCCGGTCTGGTTCTGTTGGGCGTCCTGGTGCTGGCGGGCTTCTACAGCCTGCAGCCAAACGAGGCCTATGTGGTCACGCTATTTGGCAGCTACGCGGGGACAGATCGCTCTACCGGGCTGCGTTGGGTCCTGCCCTGGTACGGTCGCAAGAAGATCTCGCTACGGGTCCGCAACGTCACCAGCGAGATGCTCAAGGTCAACGACAAGCGCGGCAATCCCATCGAGATCGCCGCCAACATCGTCTGGAGGGTCACCGACTCCGCCCAGGCCCTGTTCGACGTCGATGACTATGTGGCCTTCATGAACATCCAGATGGAGACGGCCCTGCGCGAGGTGACCCGTCACTACGCCTATGACCACGCCGAGGAGGGCGAACCGACCCTGCGCGCGGATGCCGAGGAGGTCGGGGAGCGCTTGCGGGCGGATCTACAGTCTCGGACCTCCGTGGCGGGCGTGACGATCGACGAGGCCCACCTCATGCACCTGGCCTATGCGCCGGAGATCGCCGGCTCGATGCTCAAGCGCCAGCAGGCCGAGGCCGTCCTGGCGGCGCGCCGAACGATCGTCGCCGGGGCGGTCGGCATGGTCGAGAACGCCCTGCAGCAACTGAGCGAGCGCCAGGTCGTCACGCTGGATGACGAGCGCAAGGCGGCGATGGTGTCCAATCTGCTTGTAGTCCTGTGCGCCGATCGCGAGGCCCAGCCCGTCGTCAATACCGGCACCCTGTATGGCTGACCCCGTGGCCGAGGGACGTCCGGACGCCAAGGCGGGCCGGCGCGCGTTTTTAATGCGTGTCCGGCCGGAGCTGCTGGCGGCGGTTGAAAGGCTGGCCCAGGCCGAGCTCCGTAGCGTCAACGCTCAGGTCGAGATGCTCTTGCGCGAAGCCTTGTCTCGAAGGGGCGTGATCGGTGGTGTAGACAGCGCTCAAGCTTCGGAGGAACCTCCTGCTTCCGGAGCGCCTTAAGGCTCTGCGAGCATTCCAGCTTTGCGACACAACGAGGTTTGGCGTGGTGGAAGTGAACTCGGATTCGTTTCAGGAACTGGCGGGCTCTGAAGCGGCTCTCGCCAAGAAGGATCGTGGATCCGAGGTACGGCTGGTGGACACCACCATGCTCTATGCGCCTCGAAGCGGCGGCGTTCGGCGGTATCTGAATTCGAAACGGGCCTGGATCGCCGCCAATCGACCCGACGTTCGCCACACCCTCGTCGTGCCGGGGCCGCGGGACGCCCGGGATGGACACGGGCGCGTCTCGATCTATGCGGCGCCCTTGCCGTTCGGCGACGGCTATCGCTGGCCTGTCGTCAAGGCGGCCTGGATGGAGCGCCTAATTCGACAGCAGCCGGATATTATCGAGGCTGGCGATCCCTACACGCCGGGTTTGGCCGCGCTGAAGGCCGGCGATGCGCTCGGCGTTCCCGTCGTCGGGTTCTGTCACACGGACCTGGGAGCGCTGGCCGCGCTTCACATCGGGGAATGGGCGGAAAAGCCGGTCCAGAAGCGCTGGGCCGCGATCTATGGCCGGTTTGACCAGGCCATTGCGCCCAGCCAGTTTATCGCCAATCGCCTGATCGAGGCCGGGGTCGAGGGCGCAATCGGGTTGCCGCTCGGCGTCGACACCGAGATCTTTCATCCAGGGTGCGCGGACCGTGAGGGGTTGCGACGCCGTCTGGGCTTGACGAGCCGCCATCGGATTCTGGTGTTCGCCGGCCGCCCCGCCAAGGAGAAGAGGCTGGACGTGCTGGTCGAGGCCGTCGAGCGACTGGGGGATCCCTATGTGCTGCTGTTCGTGGGCGCGGGGGCGGGCGCACCGTCCAGTGACCGTGTGATCTGCCTGGACTACGAGCGGGATCCGCGTGGCCTAGCCGCGATTCTGGCCAGTTGCGACGCCTTCGTGCACGCCAATGACAATGAACCCTTCGGGCTGATCGTCCTGGAGGCCATGGCGTGCGGCCTCCCCGTCGTCGGGGTGGCGGCGGGCGGCGTCGCCGAGTCCGTGGATGACCAAGTCGGGGCTCTGGCCTCGGCGTCCGAGTCCGGCGCCTTCGCCGCCGCGGTCGAGTCGCTTTTCGCCCGGGACGCCCAGGCCTTGGGCGTGGCCGCCCGACTGCGCGCGGAGCAGCGCCATGGCTGGGACGCTGTCTTTACAAGGCTATCGACAATCTATGGTCGATTGACGGGCCATCAGGCCTTTGATCCTGGCCGAGCGACGCTGGCTGCAAAGCCTCATTAGGCCGCAGCCTCGAGTTCTGTCTTCAACCCAGCCAAGAGCGAATAGCTATGCTTACGCGCGGCGTGGTCGTGGATCTGAGAGGCCGCCATCAGTTCGTCGGCGCCGGTCAGTTCGAGGACCGCGTTGATCTTGGCCCGCACGGTGTCGGGCGATCCGATCGCCGCATAGCGGAAGGTGTGGTCTAGACCCGCCAGTTCGGCCGGTGACGCGATCTCGGCGATGTCGTCGACCGGCGGCGGCAGCAAGCCGGGCCGCCCGCGACGCAGGGCGATGAACTGCTGTTGGGTTGAGGTGTAGAGCCGTCGGGCCTCGGCGTCGGTGTCCGCCGCGCACACGCCGATACAAACCAGGACGTAGGGCTTGTCGAGCGCCTCCGAGGGCTTGAAGTGGCGGCGATAGATGTCGATCGCATCCATCATCTGATCCGGCGCGAAATGGGCCGCGAAGGCGAAGGGAAGTCCCAGGGCCGCGGCAAGCTGGGCGCTGTAGGTGCTGGAGCCCAGGAGCCAGAGTGGGACGTCCTGGCCTTCGCCCGGAACGGCGCGCACAGCTTGCTCGGGAGTCGCCGGGCGGAACCAGGCCTGCAGCTCGACCACGTCCTGGGCGAACGAATCAACGGCGCCCATATAGCGGCGTAGCGCCCGCATCGTGGGCTGGTCTGTGCCCGGAGCGCGGCCAAGGCCCAGATCGATTCGGCCTGGATGGAGCGCGGCGAGGGTTCCGAACGCCTCGGCGACCATCAAGGGTGCGTGATTGGGCAACATGATCCCGCCTGAACCGACGCGAATCGTCGCGGTGCCGGCGGCGACATGGGCGATGACGACGGCGGTGGCGGCGCTGGCGATGCCCGGCATGTTGTGATGCTCGGCCAGCCAGTAGCGATGATAGCCGAGCGACTCGGCATGGCGGGCCAGGTCGAGGCTGTTGTGCAGGGCCTGTCCAATGGACGTGCCGGCTGGCACCGGCGCCAGATCGAGGACAGAAAAACGCGGAGGGGACAGCTTGGTCATGGCCCTAGATCGGGGCTGCGGCCGACAAGCTCAACAGCCGAGAGCGCGATTAGGAGCAAACTCGGCGAAAAATCGCGATTTCGAAGGGAAATGGCGCGAATGACGGGACTTGAACCCGCGACCTCCGGCGTGACAGGCCGGCGCTCTAACCAACTGAGCTACATCCGCATCGCGCGCCAAAGGAAGAAATTGGCGCGAATCTCGTTTGCCTGGGGTGGGCGGCGTTCACCTTCGAGGGAAGGTGGCGCGAATGACGGGACTTGAACCCGCGACCTCCGGCGTGACAGGCCGGCGCTCTAACCAACTGAGCTACATCCGCATTGAGCCTTCGCCGAAGCGAAAGTGCGACCCGCCGTGCGGCGAGGGGCGTCTGATAGGTCGCGGCGGGGGGCCTGTCAACGGCCATGTCGAGGAAGCTGTGAGGGATCTCCAGTTGCGACCGTTTCTCAATGTGATTGAGGCGTTTGAAGCCCGGCGACAGTGGGCTACAACCCGCTCGATTCAAGCCAAGGGCTGTCATGAACGCCTTCCTTCTCCAGTATCTGCCGATCGTGATCTTTCTCGGGATCGCGGCCGTAATCGGCATCGCCTTTCTTCTGGCCGCGCCGTGCTCGCGCCCAAGGCGCCTGACCCGGAAAAGCTGTCCGCCTACGAATGCGGCTTCAACGCCTTCGACGATGCGCGCATGAAATTCGACGTCCGGTTCTATCTGGTGTCGATCCTGTTCATCATCTTCGATCTGGAAGTGGCGTTCCTGTTTCCCTGGGCCGTCGCGCTCATGAAGTTGCCGCACGACGTCGCGCAGTTCGCGTTCTGGTCGATGCTGACCTTCCTGGGCGTCCTGACGGTCGGCTTCATCTATGAATGGAAGAAGGGCGCCCTCGAATGGGAGTGATCGTTCCCGCCAATAGCTCGCCCCTCGTGCCTGCCGGTTCGGCCGCGCGTTCGACGGTTCAGGGCTATGACCCCAAGCTTCACGACCCTATTTCGACGGTTTGTCGGGTCAACTGGCCGACAA
>NZ_PEGG01000017.1 GCF_002737765.1 Caulobacter sp. B11
CGGACTGGCCCTGGGCGACATCCTGACCCCCGCGGAGACCGGCCGATGAACCTGGGCCCCTCGGGTCGTCTGACCCGCGCGACGATCGCCTCGCCGCTGACGCCGCTGATCCTGATCGCCGCGATCGCCGTCGGCCTTCTGGCCCTGATGTCGATCCCCCGCGAGGAAGAGCCGCAGATCAGCGTGCCGATGGTCGACATCATGGTCGCCGCGCCTGGCCTTCGGGCCCCCGACGCCATCGAGCTGGTCGGCAAGCCGCTGGAAACCATCGTCAAGAGCGTGGCCGAGGTCGAGCACGTCTATACCTTCGCCGACGACAACCAGGTGATGGTCACCGCCCGCTTCAAGGTCGGGGTCGATCCCGATGCGGCGGCCGTGCGCGTGCACGAGAAGATCCGCGCCAACTATGACCGCATCCCGGCCGGGATTCCCGAACCGCTGATCCAGACCCGCGGCATCAATGACGTGCCCAGCCTGGTCCTGACCCTGACGCCCAAGCCGGGCGCGCCCGGCCAATGGACCGACCAGGCGCTCTTCGAACTGGCCGGCAAGCTGCGCAACGAGGTGACCAAGGTCGAGGATGTCGGCCTGACCTTCATCGTCGGCGGCCGGCCCCAGGAGATCCGCGTCGAGCCCGATCCGGCCAAGCTGGCGCAACATGGCGTGGCGCTGGGCGTGCTGATGGACACCATCCGCCAGGCCAATCGGGCCTTTCCGGCCGGTCAGGTCCGCAATGGCGGCCAGGCCCTGGAGGTCACCACCGGCCAGACCCTGACCAACGCCACCCAGATCGGCCTGCTGGCCCTGCCCTCGATCAAGGGTCAGAGCGTCTATGTCCGCGACGTCGCCCGGGTCATCGAGGCGCCGCGCGAGGACCAGGCCCGCGTCTGGCGCTATACCCGCGCCGAACAGGGCTGGAGCCAGGCGCCGGCCGTCAGCCTGGCGATCGCCAAGCGCAAGGGCGCCAACGCCGTGGTCGTCTCCCATGCCGTTCTGGCCCGGGTCGAGGCCCTGAAGGGCACCCTGTTGCCCGACAGCCTGACGGTGGCGGTGACCCGCGACTATGGCGAAAGCGCCAACGAAAAGGCCAATGAGCTCTTGTTCCACCTGGGCCTGGCGACCCTGTCGATCGTGGTCCTGATCGGCTTCGCGATCGGCTGGCGGGAGGCCGCCGTCACCGCCGTGGTCATTCCGACCACCATTCTGCTGACCCTCTTCGCCTCCAACCTGATGGGCTACACCATCAATCGCGTCAGCCTGTTCGCCCTGATCTTCTCGATCGGCATCCTGGTCGACGACGCCATCGTCATGATCGAGAACATCGCCCGACACTGGGCGATGGCCGACGGGCGCAGCCGCGTCGACGCGGCCGTGGACGCGGTGGCCGAGGTCGGCAATCCCACCGTCGTGGCCACCCTGACCGTCGTCTCGGCCCTGCTGCCGATGCTGTTCGTCTCGGGCCTGATGGGCCCCTACATGGCGCCAATCCCGGTCAACGCCTCGGCGGCCATGGTGTTCTCGTTCTTCGTCGCGGTGATCATCGCCCCCTGGCTGATGGTGCGCTTCGCCCGCAAGACCCTGGCGGCCGGCGGCCATGCCCATGACGGCGAAGGCAAGCTCGGCGCGCTCTATCGCAAGGTGGCGGGCCGGGTGATCGCCACCCGCCGGAGCGCCTGGACCTTCCTGATCGCCGTGGGCCTGGCCACCCTGCTGGCCTGCGCCATGTTCGCCACCAAGACCGTGACCGTCAAACTGCTGCCGTTCGACAACAAGTCCGAGCTGCAGGTGGTCCTCGACCTCCCCGAGGGCGCGACCCTGGAAGCGACCCAGCGGGCCCTGGCCGACGCCGCCGTCGTGACCGGCGCCCTGCCGGAGGTCATCGCCATCGAGGCCTATGCCGGCACCGCCTCGCCGTTCAACTTCAACGGCCTGGTGCGCCACTACTATCAGCGCAACCGGCCCGAGATGGGCGATCTCTCCGTCGCCCTGGCCGCCAAGGGCGACCGCCATCGCAGCAGCCACGTCATCGCCCTGGACCTGCGACGCCGCCTGGCCCAGGTGGCCCTGCCGGCCGGATCGACCCTCAAGGTCGTCGAGGCGCCGCCCGGCCCGCCGGTGATGGCCACCCTGCTGGCCGAGATCTACGGACCCGACGCCGCCACCCGCCGCGCCGTGGCCGAACGGGTCAAGGCCGCCTTCCGGGCCGTGCCCTATATCGTCGACATCGACGACAGCTATGGCGTGCCCCGGCCAGGCCTGCGCCTGGTCCCGGACCGCGATCGTCTCGAGGCGCTGAAGGTCGCTGACCGCGACGTCCAGGACTCCGTCGCCGCCGCCCTCAACGGCCAGGTGGTCGGCTACGCCCATCGCGGGCAAGGCCGCGACCCGCTGGAGATCGCCGTGCGCCTGCCGCAGTCGGCGCGCAGCTGGGGCGAGGGCCTCAGCGCCATGCCGGTAGCGGTGTCGGCCGGGGCCGACGGCGGCCGTCTGGTGTCGCTGGGCGAGGTCGTCACCGCCAGTCGCGAGCCGGGCTCGACCCACATTTTCCGCCGCGACGGACGCGATGTCGACATGGTCATGGCCGAACTGGCCGGAGCCTATGAGGCGCCGATCTACGGCATGATGGCCGTCGACAAGGCCCTCCGCGAAGGCGACTGGAAGGACGTGCCCAAGCCCGACATCCGCATGCACGGCCAACCCACCGACGAGAGCCGACCCACGGTGCTGTGGGACGGCGAATGGGAGATCACCTGGGTGACCTTCCGGGACATGGGCGCGGCGTTCGGGGTGGCGATCCTGGGCATCTATGTTCTGGTCGTCGCCCAGTTCAAGAGCTTCCGCCTGCCTCTGGTGATCCTGACCCCGATCCCCCTGACCCTGGTCGGCATCGTCATCGGCCACATCCTGTTCCGAGCCCCGTTCACCGCCACCTCGATGATCGGCTTCATCGCCCTGGCGGGGATCATCGTGCGAAACTCGATCCTGCTGGTCGATTTCATCCGGCACACCCAGACCGGCGACCGGCCGCTGCGCGAGGTGCTGCTGGAGGCAGGCGCGATCCGCTTCAAGCCCATCGTGCTGACGGCGGCGGCGGCGATGATCGGGGCGGCGGTGATCCTGACCGACCCGATCTTCCAGGGCCTGGCGATCTCGCTGCTGTTTGGTTTGGCCTCATCGACCCTGCTGACCGTGCTGGTCATTCCGGCTATCTACATCGTCCTGCGCGATGACAACCGCCCGCAGGTTCTCAAGGAGTGGACATGACGAGCTTGGACATCGATATCGGCATCGCATCGCCGGAGCGTCAGGCCATCGCCGACGGACTCTCCCGACTGCTGGCCGACAGCTACACCCTGTACCTGAAGACCCATAACTATCACTGGAACGTCACCGGCCCGATGTTCCAGACCCTGCACACCATGTTCATGACCCAGTACACCGAGCTGGGTTTGGCGGTCGACGACATCGCCGAGCGGATCCGCGCCTTGGGGCATCCCGCCCCCGGCAGCTACGCCGCCTTCGCCAGGCTCTCCAGCATCGCCGAGGAGGACGCCGTTCCGCCGTCGCGCGAGATGATCATCAATCTGGTTAAGGGGCACGAGACGGTGACGCGCACGGCCCGGGGTATCTTCCCGATCGCTGAGGCGGCCAGCGACGAGCCCACCTGCGACCTGCTGACCCAGCGCATGCAGGTCTCCGAGAAGACCGCCTGGATGCTGCGTAGCCTGCTCGCCCCGGCCTAAGCTCAGTGCGACAAACGGCGTGGGGCAGACCGTCCCACGCCCCTTGAACCTCCATGCCTATCTTCTACATTAGGCATATGACCAGCACCGCCCCCCTCGCCTCCCTGGACGACGTCCAGGACCTCGCCGCCAGCGCCCAGGCCGCCGCCCGGCTGCTCAAGCTGCTGGCCAGCGAGCAGCGTCTGCTGATCCTCTGTCGGCTGATCGATGGCGAGGCCTCGGTCGGCGATCTGGCCCTGCATATCGGCCTGGCCCAGTCGGCCACCTCGCAGCATCTGGCCAAGATGCGGGCCGAGGGGCTGGTCGCCACCCGGCGCGAGGCCCAGACCATCTTCTACCGCCTGGCCGACCCGGCCGCGGTACGGGTGCTGGAAACCCTCTGCGACGTCTATCGCGGCGCCGGCGCCCGCTGAGCCCGGCTCTCGCCTGACCCAGTCCCCGGCCTAGCCGGAGCCTGGGCCCTGAAACCGAAAAAGCCCCGCCCCGGATCACGGGGCGGGGCTTCGCGGTGTTTGGGGGCTGGAGGGGTCTCTAGAGGCCGCCCGGTCCGCATTCGGTGTTGAGGTACTTTTCGACCTCGACCATCTGGGTTTCGATCATCTCCGGGGTCATGCTGATGAACTGGTGGCCGGCGTCCTTGATCTCCAGATAGCGGTGGGGCTTGCCCGCCGCCTTCAGTTCCTCGACGAACCGCCGCGACTGCTTGACGTCGACGATCTGGTCGCGGTCGCCGTGATAGATGAACAGCGGGATCTTGGCCTCGCGCGCCTGCTTCAAGGGATCCAGCCCGTCGATGGTCGGGTTCTGGAACTCGCGCTGGAAGCGGTTGTCGTAGGTTTCCCGCTTGATGCTGGCCAGGTCGCCCGCGCCCGCGCCCGAAACCGCGCACTGATAGAGGGCGTTGGGCCGGATGGCGGCGGCCAGGGCCGCGTAGCCGCCATAGGAATAGCCGAACATGGCGACCCGGTCAGGCGCGGCGATCTTCTGGTCGATCAGCCATTTGACGCCGTCGTCCTTGTCGTCCTGCATGGTCTGGCCCCACTGGCCGTCGCCGGCCCGCCACAGCTTCTGGCCCCAGCCTTCCGAGCCACGGAACTGCGGCTGCAGCACGGCGTAGCCGCGGCTGGCGAAGTACTGGACCCAACCGGAGAAATCCCAGTCGAGATTGTCGCGCGCCCAGGGGCCGCCGTGCGGCTCGATCAAGGTCGGATAGGGTCCGGGGCCGAACTTGTCGGCCGGCGGGGTGGTCAGGAAGGCCGGGATCATCAGGCCGTCGCGGGCCTTGTACTGCACCAGCTTCGTCGCCCCCAGGGCGGCGGCGTCGATGGTCGGGCGGGACTTGCCCAGCAGTTTCAGCTCGCCGGCGGCGTTGAGCAGATAATAGTCGCCCGGATTGGTCGGACCGCTGTTTTCCACGACGAAGTACTTCAGGTCCTCGGACCAGTCGGTGATGGTGGCGGCCGTGCCGTCCAGGGCCGAGAACCGCGAGGTTTCGCCGGTGGCCGGATCGGTCCAGGCGACCGGGGTGGTCTTGGTCTTCAGCGCGCCCTGCAGGCTCTTGTTCAGCGAAGCCAGCTTGTCGTCGACCCAGTAGGTGGTGGTGGTGGCGCCGGCATAGGTGAAACCCAGAACCTTGCCGTAGTCGGCCTGCGAGGTCGAGGTGCGCACGCCCAGGCCGTCGAACAGCTTGTGCTCGAACAGCGGTTCCAGGACCTTGCGGGCGCGGATGTCATAGACATAGATCCCCGCCTTATCGCGCCCCTTGGTCGAGCTGATGTAGATGATGTTCGGGTCGGGCGTGAAGCCGACGATCGAGATCGGCTCGCGGTCCTTGGCGTAGGAGCGGAAATGCTCCTCCCAGGCCTTGGTGTCGGGATGCTTGATCCATTGCGCGAAATAGACCGCGCCATTGTCGAAGCCCAGCTCCTGCCGCGCCCGGATCTCACCATTGAGGTCGGCCTGGTTGCCGCCGAAACGGTCGGACGCCCGATCGATCCGGGCGATCGCGCCGGTATAGACATTGACCCTGAGGATGTCGCCGCGGGTCGCGGTGCGGGAATCCACCATCAGCACGTTCTGGGGATCGAGCGGCAGGGTCGAGATGATGCCGGCCGTATTCAGGGCGTCCTGCCACTCTTCCTGGCCCGACCGGCCCCGGCCCTCGGGCAGCAGGTCCTTGAACTCCTTGCCGGCCAGATCGCTGACGAAGGCCTTGATCAGATGGGCCTTGTAGGACCCGTAGGTGAAGGGCTGGATGGTGGTGACCACGAGCCGGTCGTTCTTCAGGAAGTCGATGCCCAGGATGTCGACCTTGTCGAGCGCGATGACATAGGGCGCCTTGCCGAGGTCGGCCGTCTCCCAGATCGAGATGGTCGAGATCTTGCCGTCCGGCGAGGTCAGGGCGGCGATGTGCTTGCCGTCGCGCGACAGGGTGACGTTGGTGATCGCCGGCTTGCGGGCGAAGTCGATCGCGGCCGGCGGGGCCGCCAGGGCGAGCGGCGCGGCCGCCAGGGTCACGCCCATGACCGCCGCAGAAGCGGCCGCCAAGCAGATGTTGCGCAGATTGAAGATCGCCATGTCGCCTCACAGAATCATATCGGCGCCGCGCCAAACCGCGCCGGGCGCGGATTCGGCCGCGAGGCCTATCTTGTCGCGATTACTCCAACGCGAGTCGGATCCAGGCCAGCGAAATCTTCAGCCGAGGCGCGGTAAATTCTTACCAATCTGTAATCTATAGTCGCGCTTTCGTTCAGCAGACCGGTCTCAGGCGCATCAAATGTCACACATCCGAGGAAAATTCGACACAACCCCGTCCTAGCGATTGCACCCCCGTCGCCGAAGGTGGTGAAATAGAGGCAACGCCCGCCCACGCTTGGTTGCGAGGTCGGGCTGTGTCTACTCTTTCTGATAGGGGGCGAACGCTTCATGCTAAATCGCAAGCATCTACTCAATTCGACGATCATCGCCGGCCTCGCCGCCGCCGCCCTGGCCGCGCCAGCCGCGGCCTTGGCCCAGACCGCTCCGACCCCGGCCCAGGCCGCCGAAGAGCCGGCCGAGGTCGAAGAGCTGATCGTCACCGGCTCGCGCATCAAGCGCAACGAATTCAACAGCGCCCAGCCGATCCAGGTCATCACCTCGGAAACGACCGAGCTGAAGGGCGTCGTCACCGCCGCTCAGATGCTCCAGGGCTCGACCATCGCCTCCGGCTCGCCGCAGGTGAACTCGACCATCTCCAGCGCCTTCGTCACCGACGGCGGCCCCGGCGCCCAGACGATCTCGCTGCGCGGCCTCGGCGCCAACCGCACCCTGGTGCTGCTGAACGGCCGTCGCGCCGGTCCGGCCGGCGTGCGCGGCGCGGTTTCGGCCTTCGACCTCAACGTGCTGCCGCAGACCGCGGTCGACCGCATCGAAATCCTGAAGGACGGCGCGTCCTCGGTCTACGGTTCGGACGCCGTGGCCGGCGTCGTCAACATCATCACCAAGCGCAACCTTGACGGCGGCGAATTCCAGGTGACCGGCGTGCGCCCCTTCGAAGAGGGCGGCGAGCAATACAAGATCAGTGGTTCCTGGGGTAAGACCTTCAGCAAGGGCTACTTCAGCATCACCGGCGACTACTTCAAGCAGAAGGAACAGAAGGTCGGCGATCGGGACTTCACCAGCTGCGCCGAACAGTACCGCTTCAACCCGGCCACCGGCGCCCGTAGCGACATCGTTGATCCCCGCACCGGCAAGTTCGCCTGCCGTGGCACCCTGTATGATCAGATCTGGATCTATGGCTTCAACGGCTCGTCGCGTCGCGGCAAGCTGCAGTACGACTACTCCGGTGGTCTGGCGACCAACATCCCGACCTTCGTGCCCGGCGCCTATGTCGACACCCAGAACCGCCGCTATCCCGGCGCTCCGGCCGGCTTCTTCGTGGTCGGCGACCCCGGCACCGCGGGCGACGCCGTCACCGACACCAACAGCCCGCTGGGCCTGAACTCGACCTTCATCCCGGAAACCACCACCCAGACCATCTTCGCCCAGGGTGGCTACGATGTGACCGAGAGCATCGAGCTCTATACCGAAGTGCTGCTGAACCGTCGCGAGAGCAAGTCGCACGATATCCGCCAGTTCTGGACCTACCTCTATACCGGCGACTACGGCGACCCCTTCTCGGCCGGCTTCACGGGCCCCTACATCCTCAGCCCGACCCCGGTCACCGACAAGTTCGACCAAGGCCAGAAGGTCGACTACATGCGCGGCGTCGTCGGCCTGAAGGGCGACTTCGGTTCGTTCCTGCAGGGCTGGGACTGGGATATCTTCACCCAGGTCAGCCGTTCGGACGGCGAATACAGCCAGGAAGTCATTCTCGCCGACGCCGTCTACTCGTCGGACGGCCGCAGCGATGACGGCTCCTTCGGTCTGTTCAATGAGAATTCGATCCCGCGCCCGACCGCTTCGTGCGTCGGCTACAAGACGCCGGTCTCGAACCGCTCCTGCGTCGACGTGTCGTGGGTCAGCCCTGACTTCCTCGCCGGCAAATATACCGCCGCCGAAGAAGCCTTCCTGTTCGACACCGAGGTCGGCAAGACCGTCTATGACCAGATCGCGGTCGAAGGTTCGGTCTCGGGCAACCTCTTCACCCTGCCGGCCGGCAGCGTGGGCGCCGCCTTCGGCTTCCACATGCGCAAGGACAAGATCAGCGACACCCCCGGGGCCGTGTCTCTGGCCGGCAACAGCTGGGGCCTGTCCACCGCCGGCATCACCAAGGGCGAAGACAAGACCAAGGAAGTGTTCGCCGAACTCGACATTCCGCTGATCAAGGCCATGCCGTTCGTTGACCGCCTGGATCTGTCACTGTCGGGCCGCTACACCGACGTCGACTCCTACGGCAGCAACAGCACCTACAAGGTCGGCCTGAACTGGCAGGTCATGCCGTCCCTGCGGGTTCGCGCCACCAAGGGCACCTCGTTCCGCGCTCCGGCCCTGTTCGAACTGTACCTGGCCAACCAGACCTCGTTCGCCTCGCAGCGCTTGGTCGATCCCTGCGTGAACTGGGCCAACAACCTGCTGGCCGGCACCTTGCCGCAGCGGATCGCCGACAACTGCCAGGCCGCCGGCGTCCCCGGCGACCAGAGCGGCAACGGGTCGAGCGCCACGGTCGTCTCCGGCGGCGGCAAGGGTCTGCTCGAGGCTGAAACCTCGGACGCCAAGACCCTCGGCGTGATCTGGAGCCCCAGCTTCGCCAACCTGCAAGTGGCCGTCGACTACTTCGAAATCGAAGTGAACGACGAAGTCACCAAGCTGGGCGCCGCCAATATCGTCGCCGGCTGCTACAACTCCGAAACCTTCCCGACGGACCCGCTGTGCAACCAGTTCACCCGTCAGGCCGGCACCTTCTACATCGAGGAAGTTCAGGACAACTATCTGAACGTCGCGAGCCAGGTGAACCGCGGTATCGATCTGACCATCGACTACGGCTACGAGTTCGACTTCGGTAAGTTCAACGTCAACCTGCAGTCGACCTGGCAGCTGGAAGACACGACCGAGCTGTTCGCCGGCAACGAAGTCGACACCAACGGCGACGTGGGTGATCCCGACTGGACCGGCTCGATGAACCTGCGCTTCGACCGTGGCGACTGGACCGGCTTCTGGGCGATCGACGCCATCGGCAAGGCCTCGGAAGCCGAAGACATCGGCGACACCAACGCGGCGAAGACCATCGCCTACAAGGTGCACACCGAGTTCACCGCCTATCACAGCCTGTCGGTCCGCAAGAAGATGGACCAGCTGTCGGTCCTGGTCGGCGTGTCCAACCTGTTCAACGAACTGCCCCCGGCCGCCACTCAGGGCTTGGGTCAGTACAGCACGATCGGCAAGTCGGTCCTGGCCTCCCAGTACGACTACTATGGCCGTCGCGCCTTCGTGAACATCACCAAGCGCTTCTAAGACCTGAGACGTCCTCTCCGGTTCCCCGGAGAGGACGAACCGGGCTAGACTTGAGCGGCGGCGGGGTCACCCGCCGCCGTTTTTCATTGTGAGGACCCTCCCGCGTGAACGCCATCATCCGCGGCAAGCCCGATAATCTCGACGAGATCGGCCTGCGTTTCGACCGCCCTCGCCTGAGCGGCCCGGTGCTGCTCAACAGCGTGCCCAAGGCGGGCACCCACCTGATCCGCAACATCCTGCGGATGTTCGTCGCGCCCGAGCAGCACTGGCCGCGCGAGTACATCCAGCACGCGATCCTGCGCCAGAGCCTGGACGCCTTCTCCCAGACCCAGCCGTTCCTGAGCTGGGGCCACCTGCTGCATTCCGACGAGGCCTGTGTCGCGGTGCGCGATATCCGCCACATCGTCCTGGTCCGCGATCCCCATGACTGGGTGCTGGCCCGGGCGCGGTTCTACATGTCCGACGAGTTCCAGGGCTCGCTCAACCACATCAAGGGCGGCGCGGTGCACCCCGAGGATGTGATGAACATGATGATCCTGGGCGTGCACGGCCGCATCCCGGCCCTGCTGGACGTCTTCACCTTCAACGCCGTGGCCTGGATGGGCGGGCCGGCCACCGTGGTGCGCTACGAGGACATCGTCGCCGCCGTCAACGACCTGGCCTCCAACCGCGCCGAAGCCTTCTTCCGCCAGCTTCTGGCCGATTGCGGCCTCGACCTGCCCGACGACTGGCGGGCCCGGGTCGAGGCGGGCGCCGACCGCCGCGAAAGCCGCACCGCCAGCGAGAACCTCAGCCAGACCGTGGCCTTCCCCAAGACCCTGCCCGAGGTGCAAAAGCGCATCCTCGACTTCCATGCCCCGGGCCTGAGGTCGCTGCTCGGCTACGTCTGAGCCCCAGAGCCTGTCCCGTTTTCATGGAACCATGAAAACGGGATAAACAGGCGCTAGAATCAAACGTTTAGACGCGAGGCCGTCAGGTTCCGCGCGGCTTGGCCCTGGTGGTCGGGGCGGCGGCGGCGGGGTCGTCGGGCCAGACATGGCGCGGATAGCGGCCCTTCATCTCGGTCTTCACCTCGCGCCATGAGCCCGTCCAGAAACCAGGCAGGTCGCGGGTGATCTGGATCGGCTTGTGGCCGGGCGACAGCAGGGCCAGCACCAGGGGCACGCGGCCGTCGGCGACGCTGGGATGGGCGGTCAGGCCAAACAGCTCCTGCACCCGGATGTCGATGCGCGGCCCGGCCTCGGCGGCATAGTCGATGGCCACCGTGGTCCCGGTCGGGGCGGTGAAACGGGCCGGCAGCAGGGCGTCGAGCTGGCGCTGGGCGTCCCAGGGCAGCAGGCCGCGCACCGCCCCGTCCAGAGCGGCCTCGTCGAGGTCGGCCAGGGACGCGCAACCGGCCAGCAGCGGGGTCAGCCAGTCGTCCAGCCGCGCGACCAGGGCGGCGTCCGACAGGTCGGGCCAGGCGTCCGGATCGACGCCGCGCAGGAAGGCGACGCGCTCGCGAAAGGCGGTCGCGCTCCGCCCCCAGCGCAGGCGCCCCAGGCCTTCGCTCCGCGCCTGGTCAGCCAGGGCGCGGGCGATCAGGGCGGGATCGGGCCGCTCGATCAGCCGCTCCTCCAGCACCAGCCGGCCCAGGCGCAGGATCTGCTTGGCGCGCAGCTTGCCGCCGGGCCCGGTGTCGAGCCGGTCCTCGGTGGTCAGGCGATCGGCGAAGGCGGCGCGCAGGGCCGCCTCGTCCAGGGGCGCGGCCAACAGGACCCGGTCGCGGGCCTCGCCGCCGCCCAGCTCGCCGATCGCCAGCCACGGCGCGCGCGGCA
>NZ_PEGG01000018.1 GCF_002737765.1 Caulobacter sp. B11
GCGTCGAGCCGCTCGGGGTCGTAGGCCCAGTACTTTTCGGGCGGCAAGCCGAACAGGGCCAGGGCCCCGACGGCGGTCCGCAGATAGGCTCCGGAATCGCCGGTCATGCTCAGCAGGCTTCGCGAGACCTTGTAGAGGAACATCCGCGAGCCGACGAAGACCCGCTTGTTCAGATGGGCCTGGACCAGGTTCATCAGGGCCACGGCGGCATGGGCGGTGCAGGCGTTGAGCGGGCCCTGGTCCACGACCGGGCCACAATGGGCGCGCAGGCTGAGGGCGGTCGGCGGCGGGGCCATCGCCTTGAGGCTTGGCCTGGCGCGGCCCTTGGCGCTCAACCGATGCAAGGGGCCGCCGACCTGTCGGGCCAGGAGCTGGACGTGCGGATCCTGCAGCATGTCGATGTCGCGATCATCGCGCGGGTCGGGCTGGAGACCGGCGATCAGCGTGCCGGCCTTGCTCAGGGGCGGGAGCGGGCCGCTCATCGCAGCGGCTCCCGGAGGGGGCCGAGAGGGCCGGCGAGCGCGCGGCCGGGGCCGCGGCGACGATGTGGGGCGCCGCCAGGCCCTCGGGCTGATAGAAAGGATGGCCCGCGCGGGCATAGGCGCCGCCGAACAGGCGATAGAGGCCGAAATATTCGCGCATGAAGTCCTCGCGCGGCAGCTTGGTCTCGGTCACCGGGTGCTGCAGGTCGAACAGCTCCCAATCGGGCCGACCATTGGCCTGCATGTGAAGAATGCCGTCAAAGCTCTCGCAGGCGGGGGTCCCGGGGATCGGGGTCAGGATGGTGAAGGTCGGATAGTCGACGCCATTGTCCTCGATGAACCGCGCCAGCTGGGCGAACTCCTCGTGACCATATTGCGGGCTGACGATGAAGTTGGACATCACCGCTATGCCCATCTCGCGGGCCATGTTCAGGCCGGCGATGATCTCGTCGCGCTTCTGGCGCTTCTGGTAGCTGGCCAGTTCCGCGTCGAAGATGGTCTCGACCCCGAAGAACAGGCGCTTGAGGCCGATGTCGCGCCACAGGGCCATCACGTCCAGATGGTTCATGAAGGTGTCGATGCGGCAGTAGGCGAAATAGTCGTGGTCGAGCCCCGCCGCCTGGATGGCCTGGCCGAGGGCCAGCATCCGCTTGGCGTTGATGAACGGCTCGTCGTCGACCAGGAAGATGTTGCGCTCCTTGATCGAGGCGATCTCCTCGACCACCCGGTCGATGTCGCGGCGGTGATACTGGCCGTCCATGATCCGCCACAGGGAACAGAACGAGCAGCGATAGGGGCAGCCGACCGTGGTGCGCATCAGCGCGATCGGCTTCATCCAGTCGATGAAGTAGCGGGACCGATCGGCGGCGACCACCGCGCGGTTGGGCGGCGGAATGGCGTCGATGTCAAACGCCGGGGCCTTGCCGCCGAACACGAAGTCCGCGTCCTCGGTCCGCGACCAGACCCCGGCCAGCGGCGCGACCGGGACGTCGGCGGCCAGGCGTTCCAGCAGGATCTGGAACGGCCCCACGCCCTCGCCGGTGACGATATGGTCGACCTCGGGAACCTGGAAATCCTCGGGCATGATGGTGGCGTGATGGCCGCCCACCACCGTCGTGGCCTGGGGCGCCACACGCCGCACATGGCGGCACAGCTCCAGCATCCGCAGCACGTGCATCGAATAGCCGGTCACGCCCACCACGTCGGGCTGGGCGCTCAGCAGGGTCAGGTCCAGCTTGTCGGGATGCAGGCGCAGGTCGAGGATCTGGACCTCGTGGCCCAGCGCGATCGCCACCGAGGCCAGATATTCCAGGGCCAGGGGCTCGGCGATGGCCCCCTCGTCGCCATAGCCGATGATCTCGCGGCGGCAGTTGGGATAGATCAGCAGGATACGCATCCGGGTGGGCTCACGGATTGCCGACGATGTCGGCCGGGACGACATCCAGGAACAGGCTTTGGGTGAGGCGGGTCGCGGCGCGATCCCCGGCCGGCGCCAGGCGGGTGATGTGCGGCGAGTGGAAGGCGCGAGCGTCATAGACGACCAGGCGGTTGAACCGCATCTCCACCAGTTCGGTCATCTCCCAGTGCGAATTGCTTTGGACCAGATAGCCCGGCGGCAGGTCGGTCAGGCCCTCCAGCAACAGCCGCTCGATCGACCGGGCGGTGTCGGGGCCTGGCGACAGTCGCTCGCCCGGGGCGCGGACCAGGCCGGTGCGGCGGTGACGCCAGAACGAGGTGCCGCCCGCCGCGCCCGTCCCCTGCCCCGACCGCGGCCCGAGATAGACCACCCCGGCATAGTCGCAGAAGGTGTCGTAGTGCGGCTGGCGCTGCATCGGGCCGAGGGCCTGAGGCGGAGTCTCGACCCGGGCGAAGGTGGTGTCGCCGTAATAGGGGGAAAAGCCGAGACGGCGGCCCAGGCGCGGCCCCAGCAGCGTGTTGACCAGGGCCTCCAGCCCGCGCGGCCGGATCGAGACCGCGGCGAAGCGGCCGGGATAGAGGCCGCCGGGGCGCTCGAAGTCGAGCTCCAGGGCCAGGCCTTGAACGGCGTGGGGATCGGCATAGAGCCCGTCGACCACCACCGCCGGCGACCCACCGATCACGCGGTGCTCGACCGTCATGGCGCTTGGGTCGGCCAGGGCCAGGATCTCGCGCAGGCCAGCGCTCGGCGGCGGCCCTGACGCCTGGGACGGCGCGGTGGCGGCGAGGCTAACCGACATGGGGCTCGACCTCGCGGCTGCCCAGGGCGAACTCCCCGACCGAGGCCTCGATCAGAGGGTCCAGACCGCTGGCCTCGGCGAACAGGTCGCTGTCGCCGCCGCCCATGGCGCAGGGGGCCAGACCCATGTCCGTCGCGACCAGATAGAGCGTCTGGTAGAGCACCCCCACATGCTTGAGCACCAGGGCATAGACCATCGACCGGTACTTCCAGGACAGGCGCTGGAACCGCGCGGTCACCACCAGCAGCACCTGCGGCCGACCCGCGCCGCCGAGGGTGGCCGAGGCCTGGTCGAGCAGGGCCTCACTGGCCGGGCCGGGCGCGCCCAGGCGCTCGAGGGCGTGGTCGCCGGCGCGATAGTGATAGAGGCCGCGATCCAGCCCCGCGCAGCGATCGACGACCAGATAGAGCTCCAGCTCGTGCAGGGCGCCGCCGGCCGGATAGGGCCGGGCCGCCAGCTCGCCATGCTCGGTCGGCAAGGTCCGCAGGTGGCGCGCCGCGCGATGCAGGAAGGCGCCCAGCCGGGCCAGGTCGATCGGCTCGGCGCCGTGGGTCCGGATCGACCGTCGCCGGCCCATGACGGAGGCCAGGCTGGCGGTCACCTCGTCCGCCTCGCCCGGCGCCGGGGCCAGGGCCACCTGGACGCCCTCTCCGGCCGGCTTGAGGGCCGGCAGCGGCGCGAGGTCGGGAAAGGCGTAAACCCCGCCATAGGGCTGCTCGTGCCGGCCCAGGCGGCTGCGGCCATGGAACAGCAGATCGTGGAATTCCCACTGCCGGGCCGCGTCGCTCTCGACGGCCGCTTCGGGCTCGACGAAATTGCCGGCGACCAGCAGGCCGAGCAGGTCGAGGGCGGCCTGCCGGTCCAGGCCGGTGTCGGCGGCCAGGTCGTCGGCGACGGCTCCCGATCCCAGGCGGTGCAGGGCCGCCGCGCCGCGCGGATCGTGCACCAGGATCCGCGCCGTCGACAGCGGGCTTTCCAGCACCAGGGCCGCGTCGTCACGGCGCAGATAGGCGAAGCGCGACAGCCGCCAACCCTGCTCGGGATCGACGCCGGCGCGTGGCGCGGCCCGCTTGCCCGCCATCGGGACCAGGGTGGCCAGGGGCGTATCGCCGGCCACGGCCATGCGGTGGACCAGGCCCTTGGCGTCCAACTGGGCCAGCAGGTACATCAGCATCGGCGCCAGGGCCGGATCCGTCACCGTCGCCAGCAGGCCGGTCTCGCTCAGGCCGAGCGTCAGGGCGGAGATCGCCGGCTCGAGAGTCAGCATCGGACCGCTCAGGGTCAGGCGCCGCGAAAGCCGTCGATCGCCAGCCGTCCTCGTGGCGTCGGATCGTCGCGCCAGCGACAGGATCAGGCGGTAGCCGGCCTGGGCGAGGGTTGCGCCGACCCGTCCATGTCAGAAGAAGATCCCGATCGGGTTCAGGTCGGCCTCGGCGGTGGGACGGTCCACCCAGCCCATGGCCACCGGGACGTCGTAGACCGGCCCGGCCCGAACCGCTTCCAGAAATGCCGCAGGCCCGGGACCATGACCTTGGCGACCGACAGGCCGATATCGGCTGGGTCTGGTCGAGCACCAGCAGTTCGGAGCCAATCGACTCCGCCAGGGCCGCGCAGCGCTGGACCGTGGCCAGGATGGATGTCGTCGTCCTGGGGGCCGGGGAAGTCGCCGGGCCCGCGCGGCGCGAGGTCGGCGGCCGGGGCCAGATAGGTCTGGTCGGCCAGGGTGGCGGTGCGCCACCACTCCACGGCGTCGGGGTCGTGAAACCAGTAGACCGTCTCGCCCTGGGCGTTGGTCTTGTTGACCGCCGGCATGAACTGGTTGACCTCGGTCAGGGCCCGCATCAGGGCCAGCCGGGCGTCGAAATGCGCGCCGAAGCCGATGACGATGTCCTCGGTCCCGCGGTCGATGCGCCGGGAGATCGCGGCGAAACACGGCACGCCCAGGTCGGAGGTGATGTCCAGGGCCCAGGTCTCGCGACCATCCCGGCGGTAGGCTTCGACCAGGCGATCGAAATAGGGGTCGCGGAAGGCGGCGATATCGACGCCGGGCCGGCTGATGCGATTGTACCACCACAGGGCCACGGCGTCGCGCTCGACCAGCTCCAGGAAGCCCTGGACGATGGCCTCCTCAAGAGTGTTGCCGGCCGCGTTGCCATTGGCGTCGCAGGTGGTGAAATACTGGGCCTTGAGGTCGGGGTGGCCGTAGTAGCAATAGGCCGACGGCACATAGACGAAGTCCTGGCGCTTGAACGACCAGGCCGGCGTCCAGCCGATCACCCGGTCCGGGTCGAACGGGACGGGGGCCTTGTGGTAGGCTGACTTCTGGCGGGCGTTCCAGCCCTTCTGGTCGTTCAGCTGGGCGGCGCTGAAGGTCATCAGGTCGTTGGGATGCAGGGCCCGCGCGCCCAGGTCGCTCAGGCTGGCGCGGCTTTCGATCTCGCCGCCGTTATAAAGGCCGGAATAGCGCTCGATCGCCTCGCAGACGGCGCTGACCCGCGCCTGGATATCGCTGGCCCCCTTGCCGCCGCTGCGGCCGCGCATGTTCTGCAGCAGCCACCCGAGGGTGTTGTCCATCATCGCGAAATTGTGGCCGGCCGAATAGCTGAACGACAGGCCGCTCTCGTCGCCCTCATGCATGTTGGTCAGGTTGGTGACGACGCCGGTGATGGCGCTGACATGATGCTTGAGCCGGCGATAGGTGACGTCCGGCGGGGTCACCCGGTGGCCGCCGTCGGCGCGAAAGCGGATCTGGCCCGAGGCCAGGGCCGGCGCCCGCGGCGCGCGGGCGTTATAGTCGCTGTCGCCGCAGCAGGGACACTGGGGTCGCCGCACCAGCTCATGGCGCTGGCTGGTCCAGTCGCGGGTGTCGAGGCTGAGCACAGCGCCGTCGAACGCGGTCTGGGACCCGACGCAGGCCTTGGCGACCTCGGCGGCGATCATGTTGGCGGCGACGGCCAGGTGCGGCGGATAGGCCGAGCGCGACAGCCGCGGCGCCTCGCCGGCCAGATTTTCCAGGAACCTCTCGACCTGGCGGTTGGCGCGAAGGCGGTTGGCCAGGCATTCCCAGCAGCCGGTGCGCCGGGGCCGAAACAGCGGTCCCAGCCAGACCTGGGTCCCGGTGGGCTTGGCCAGCAGCCAGGGCGCGCCCGACGCCATCTGGGCGGCGTTGAGCGCGGCCAGTTCCGGCCGCAGATAGTCGTCGGTCACCGCGATCACCAGCTCGGCGTCGTCGCAAACGGCGATACCGGCCTCGCCCAGCGCCGCGCGGAGAGGCGCCAGATCGACGTCGCCGATCGCCGTCAGGCGCACGCTGGAGGCCGACAGGCGGTCGCCGGCGTTGCGGGCGGTGAGGCCCAGAGCCTGCCAGAAGGCCCGACTGGCGCGCGGCGCGGTCGGTTCGGCCTCGCGCACGAAGCCCTGTCGCTCCAGGTGGGTCAGGGCATAGAGGATTTCGGGCGGCGACAGGTGGTCGCTGTGCCGAGAGAACAGGTCCGTCAGGCCGTTCTCGCCGGTCAGGTCCGAGGCCAGTCGCGCGAACGGCTTGCCGGTCAGGACAAAATAGTCGTGCTCGTTGATCAGAACGACATTGTCTTCATCAACGACCTGAACATGCAGGGCGTCGCTCCACTGGGGAAAGTCGAGCACTCCTGAGCCTCCACGCTTGGCGAATGAACCTTGGGCCTTTGGGGGTGGACGCGGCGGCGGGCTGCGCCGCCGCGTCGCTTCAGGTCAGGTGCAGGTGCAGCAGGGGCAGCAGCAGCAGCAGTAGGAGGTGTCGCCCACGGTATCGCCCGAGGACTGCACGCCCAGCTGCGGCTGGCTCGGCACGTACAGGATGTACTTGCCGGTCGTGGCGCCCTCTTTCCAGGCGGCGATCTGCGCGCTTACGTCCGGCGCGCCACTGCCCGGTTCGATGGTGACCGTGCCCTTGCCGGGGTTCAGGCCGACATTCTTGGCGACGGCGGTGGGGTTGGATTCCAACAGGTTCTTGAAGCTGGGGTCGGTCCAGGCTTCGACCAGAAGCTTGGAATAAGCATGCACGAACGCTTGATCTTGGGGACTCAGGTTGGCCATGACGATCCTCGCTAACGTTGCAGTTAACTAAACCTCTAAGTTGTTAACATGGGCGATACACGTGAGTCCATGGAATTGTGCCGGCGGCTTTTACGCCCATGAGATGCATTGAATCTCTGGTGTGAGCCCGTTCCAGGGCGACCCGCCCGCCCGCCGAGACGACGTTGATCGTCACGCTGGCCCCATGGGAACCCAGTCGGGGTCATGCGCGTTCGGACCTAACACGGAGCTACGCCCCATGATCTTGACGCGCCCCTTGCCCTCGTCGCCACCCTGGCCGGCGGCCTGCTGATCCTCGGCGCCTGCGACGGGGATTCCGGCCAGACGCAAAGGGCCACCGGCAAGATCAAGTCCGCCGCCGGATCCGTCACCGGCGACGAGGCCCTGAAGCGGCAGGGCAAGAAGGACGAGGTGGTGGGCGGCGTGAAGACGGCGGCCAGCGACCTCAAGGGCGCCGTGAAGGACGCCAAGGACTAGTCCGCCACGCTCCCGAGCCTTTCGACGTGTAAGATAGGCCGCGACGCCTTCGCCTGAATTCCGGATCTCGCCCATGGGCGCGATCACCGTTCCTTGTTTCGAGACCCGCATGTCCGTGACCCAAGCCCGCCGCGCCTCGCCCTTCCGATCGCCCCTGGAAACCTGGTCGGTGGTTGGACTGGCGACCGTCCTCGCCTTCTTCCTGATCAGCGGCGCGATCGCCTATCGCAACATCGAGATCCTGCGGAAGAACAACGAGCGGATCCAGCATACCCACAGCGTGCTCATCGCGATCAGCGACCTGCTGTCGACGGCGCAGGAAGCCGAAACCGGCCAGCGCGGCTATCTACTGACCGGCAAGGACCAGTACCTCGAGCCCTATAACCGGGCGGTGTCCGACGTCGCCGTTCGGACCGATGCGCTCGCGACCCTGACCCAGGACAACCCGACCCAACAGGCCAATCTGCTTCCGGTCCGCCGCCATATCGACGCCAAGCTGGCCGAGCTCAAAACGACCATTGACCTCAGTCGCCTTCAGAGCCGGCAGGCGGCGATCGCCACGGTGGCGAGCGACCGGGGCAAGGTCGAGATGGACGCCGTCCGAACGCATCTCGATGTCATGCGCGCCGAGGAGGTTCGTCTCCGCAGGGCCTGGCTCGCAGAAATGAAGGACGCCAACCGCACGACCCTGGCCAGCAGCGTCATCTCGACCCTGCTCGGCGCGCTGTTGACGGTCGCCGTCTTCCTGCTGATCCGCCGAGGCGCCCGACAGCGGGCGCGGCAGGAATGGCTGCAACTGGGCCAGGTCGGGCTTTCGACCGCCATGATGGGCGAACAATCGGTCGAGGCGCTCGCCGACAGCATCCTGGCCTTCCTGGCGCGCTTTGTCGGCTTCCAGGCCGGCGCGCTGTTCAAGGGCGAGAACGGCGAGTTCTACCGCGCCGCGGCCCTGGGCATTCCGGCGGACGCGGATGTGCCACGCCGCTTCAAGCTCAAGGAAGGCCTGCTGGGACAGGTCGCCGCCGATGGTCAGCCGATGACCCTGCACGACGTGCCGGACGGCTATATGGCCATTGGCTCGGGCCTCGGCCACGACAAGCCGAGGCACCTTGTCATCGTCCCGGCCCGCGCCGATCAGGTCATCAACGGCGTCATCGAGCTCGGCTTTCTGCATCCGGTCGACGACCTCGTTCTCGAACTGCTGGACCAGGCGTCGGCCGCGATCGGCATCGCCCTGCGCTCGGCGCGCTATCGATCGGAACTGCAGGCCGTCCTCGAGGAAACCCTGCGCCAGTCCGAGGAGCTGCAGGTCCAGAGCGAGGAGCTGCGCGTTTCCAACGAGGAGCTTGCCGAACAGAGCGGCGCGCTGCGGGAAGCCCAGACTCGCCTCGAACAACAACAGGTCGAGCTTGAGCAGACCAACAGCCAGCTGGAAGAACAGGCCCGAACCCTGGAAGCGCAGCGCGACGACCTGGAGCGCACGGCCGTGGCGGTGCAGTTGAAGGCCCGGGAACTGGAACAGGCCAGCCAGTACAAGACCGACTTCCTGGCAAACATGTCGCATGAGCTGCGCACGCCGCTCAACTCGCTGCTGATCCTGTCCAAGCTGCTCGGCGACAATCCCAACGGCAACCTGACGGGCGAACAGGTCAAGTACGCCCAGACCATCCAGTCGTCGGGCAATGACCTGCTGACCCTGATCAATGACATTCTGGACCTGTCGAAGATCGAGGCGGGCCACATCCAGATGCGGCCCGAGAGCCTCCCCCTGCAGCGGCTGACCAGCGACCTGCGGCAATTGTTCCAGCCCGTCGCCGACGAGCGCAAGCTGGTGTTCGAGATCGAGGTGGCCCCGGACTGCCCGCCGGTCATCGAGACCGATCGCCAGCGCCTGGAGCAGATCCTCAAGAACCTGCTGTCCAACGCCTTCAAGTTCACGGAGGCAGGCAGCGTCCGGCTGTCGGTCGCGCCGGCGGCCGGCGACCGCATCGCCTTCGCGGTGACGGATTCCGGCATCGGCATCGCCCGCGAGCAGCAGGAAGGCATCTTCGAGGCCTTCCGCCAGGCGGACGGCACGATCAGTCGACGCTATGGCGGCACCGGACTGGGCCTGTCGATCTCGCGCGAGCTGTCGCGCCTGTTGGGCGGAGCGATCGCGCTGAAGAGCCAGCCGGGCGAAGGCAGCACCTTCACCATCACCCTGCCGGTGACCCATGATCCCGGTCAAATCGCTCCGCGCGAACAGCCGACGCGCATCGAAATCGCGCCGGAGGCCCCGTCGCAGGCCGGTCGCCCCGCACCCCTGCCGCAGACCATCGAGGATGACCGCGAGCACCTGACCAGCGGTCGCCGTGCCCTGCTGGTCATCGAGGACGACGACAAGTTCGCCGCCATCCTGCGCGATCTCGCCCGCGAGATGGGCTTTCAATGCCTCGTGGCCGGCACGGCCGAGGAGGCGCTGCGCCTGGCCAAGGAACTCAAGCCCAGCGCGGTGATCCTCGACCTGGGCCTGCCCGACCAGTCGGCCTGGCGGTCCTGGATCGTCTCAAGCGCGACAACGCCACCCGGCACATTCCCATCCATGTGGTGTCGGGCTCCGACCACAGCCAGACGGCCCTGTCGCTCGGCGCGGTCGGCTATCTGGTCAAGCCGGCCAAGCGGGAGGACCTGGCCGCGGTGCTCACCACCCTGGAAGCCAAGCTGGCCAGCCGGGTGCGCCGCGTCCTGATCGTCGAGGACGACACGGTTCAGCGCGAGGCGGTCAGCAAGCTGCTGTCGTCCGGCGACGTCGAGACCGTCGGGGTCGGCACCGCCGCCGAATGCCTGGAGCAGCTCGCTCAGAACACCTTCGACTGCATGGTCCTGGACCTGTCCCTGCCCGACGCCTCGGGCTTCTCGCTGCTGGAGACCCTAAGCCAGGACGGGCGTCACGCCTTCCCGCCGGTCATCGTCTATACCGGCCACGACCTGTCGCCCGAGGACGAGCAGCGGCTGCGGCGCTATTCCAGCTCGATCATCATCAAGGGGGCCAAGTCGCCCGAGCGCCTGCTCGACGAGGTGTCGCTGTTCCTGCACCAGGTGGTGGCCGAACTGCCGCCCGAGCAGCAGAAGATGATCCAGACGGCGCGCAATCGCGACGCCATGCTCGAAGGCCGCCGTGTGCTGATCGTCGAGGATGACATCCGCAACGTCTATTCCCTGACCAGCGTGCTGGAGCCCCGCGGGGCCACGGTGCAGATCGCCCGCAACGGCCAGGAGGCGATTGACGCCCTGGCCAAATCGGCCGGGGATCCCTCCAACGTCATCGACCTGGTGCTGATGGACGTGATGATGCCGGTGCTCGACGGCCTGGAAGCGACGCGCCGGATCCGCGCCGACGCCCGATGGGCCAGGCTGCCGATCCTGATGCTGACCGCCAAGGCCATGCCCGACGACCAGGAACGCTGCATCGCGGCGGGCGCGAACGACTACATGGCCAAGCCCCTGGACGTGGACAAGCTGCTGTCGCTCGTCCGGGTCTGGATGCCGCGATAGGCATGACCCATGCCTGACTCCGTGGTCAATCTCGAGATCCAGCTGCTGCTGGAGGCGCTGTTCCAGCGCTATCACTACGACTTTCGCAGCTATGCGCGGGCGTCGATCAAGCGACGCCTGGTGCAGGCCCGCGACCAGCTCGGCTTCAGCATTTCAGCCCTGCAGGAGCGGGTGCTGCACGACCCGGCCATGCTGCCGCGCCTGCTCGGCTATCTCACCGTGCAGGTCAGCGAGATGTTTCGGGATCCGTCCTATTTCCGGGCGTTGCGCGAGAAGGTCCTGCCGCATCTGCGGACCTATCCCTCCCTGCGGATCTGGATCGCCGGCTGCAGCAGCGGCGAGGAGGTCTATTCCCTGGCCATCCTGTTTCGCGAGGAGGGTCTCTATCAACGGACCCTGTTCTACGCGACCGACATCAACCCCGACGCCCTGCGCGCGGCCGAAGCCGGGGTCTTCGCCCTGGACCGGATCCAGAAGTTCACCGAGAACCACCAGAAGTCGGGCGGAAAGTCCTCGCTGTCCGACTACTACACCGCCGACTATGGGCGGGCCGTCTTCGACAAGGGCCTGCGCGAGCGCGTCGTGTTCTCCGACCACAGCCTGGTGACCGATTCCGTCTTCGCCGAGATGCACCTGATCTCCTGCCGAAACGTGATGATCTATTTCGACCGGCCGCTGCAGGATCGCGCCATCGGCCTGTTCCGCGACTCGCTGGCCCGCAAGGGCTTCCTGGGCCTTGGGTCCAAGGAGAGCCTGCGCTTTTCCGATCACGCCGACGCCTTCGCCGACTTCGTGCCGGACGAGAAGATCTATCAAAGGCGCGAGCCATGACCGGGCCGGCTATCAAGGCGGTGGTGATCGGCGCCTCGGCGGGCGCCGTGCAGGCGCTTTTGACCATCCTGCCGGTCCTGCCCCTCGACTACGCCCTGCCGGTGCTGGTCGTTGTCCATGTCCCGCCCGACCGCGACAATGCGCTGGTGCCCCTGTTCCAGTCCAAGTGCCGACTGCCGGTCAAGGAGGCCGAGGACAAGGAAACCCTGATCGGCGGCGTGGTCTATTTCGCCCCGTCCGACTATCACCTGCTCGTCGAGACGAAGGGCGCCCTGGCCCTGTCTATGGACGAGCCTGTCAACTATTCGCGTCCGTCGATCGACGTGCTGTTCGAGAGCGCCGCCGACGCCTTCGAGACCGCCCTGGTCGGGATCATTCTCACCGGCGCCAATCATGACGGCGCGGCGGGCCTCAAGGCCGTGGTCGCGGCGGGCGGCGCGGCGATCGTCGAGGACCCCGCCGAGGCCTATGCCGACGCCATGCCGCGGGCGGCCCTGCAGGCCTGTCCGGACGCGACGGTCATGAACCTGAACGCCATAACATCGTACCTGTCGACCCTGGGGACCGCATGATGGTCGCGGACGCACCGATCAATTTCCTCCTGGTCGACGACCTGGAAGAGAACCTGCTGGCGCTGGAAGCCCTGCTTCAGCGCGACGGCCTGACCTGCCTCAAGGCGCGCTCGGGCGAGGAGGCGCTGGAGCTGCTTCTGGTGCACGACGTCGCGCTCGCCCTGCTCGACGTGCAGATGCCGGGCATGGACGGGTTCCAGCTGGCCGAATACATCCGCGGCAACGCCCGGGCGCGGCATATCCCGATCATCTTCGTCACCGCCGGCAGCGCCGATCTGCAAAGGCGGTTTCGCGGCTACGAGGCCGGGGCGGTGGACTTCATCCACAAGCCGATCGAGCCGACCGTTCTGCGCAGCAAGGCCAATGTCTTCTTCGATCTGCACCAGCAGCGCCAGCAGATCCAGCGCCAGCGCGACGAACTGGAGCTCGCCGCCGAGGCCCTAAGGCGCGCCGATCGTCACAAGGACAGCTTCCTCGCCGTCCTGGCCCATGAGCTGCGCAATCCCGTCGCCGCCCTGAGCGGCGGCTTTCACCTGCTCAACAAGGACATCTCGCCCGAGCGCGCGGCCGACATCCGCAACCGCATGGACCGCATGCTCACCCACCTGTCGCATCTGGTCGATGACCTGCTCGACGCCTCGCGGGTCAGCCAGGGCAAGATCGCCCTGAAGACGGAGCGGGTGGAACTGGGCGAGGTCCTGCGATCGGCGATCGATGCGAGCCAGCACAATCTCGACGCCGGCGGGCACCGGTTCATCACCGACCTGCCCAGCGAACCGGTCTGGCTGTGGGCCGATCACACCCGTCTGGCCCAGATTGTCTCCAACCTTCTCAACAACGCCGCCAAATATACGCCGGCCGGCGGAACGGTCTCGCTCTCGGCCAGGGCCCTGGATGACGCGGTGACGATCAGCGTTTCCGACACCGGCGTCGGGATTCCCGTCGACATGCAATCGAAGATCTTCGAGATCTTCGCCCAGGTCGAAGCCCATCTGGCCAAGGCGCAGGGCGGCCTCGGCATCGGTCTGGCCCTGGTCAGGCAGCTGGTGACCCTGCATGGCGGCACGATCGAGGTGGAGAGCGCCGGGCCGAACCTGGGAAGCGTCTTCACCGTCAGGCTTCCGCTTGAGGCCGTGCCACCCGCCGCTTAGCGGCGCCGAGGACTGATTGTGCGCGCGCGGCGGCCTGTCTAAAAGCCTCGAAACAGTCGAAGGGACCACGGCATTGGCGACGGGACGTCTTCGCGGCCGGCTCGGCCTGGCCCTTGGGGCGGTCGTCGGCCTGGCCGCGGTCGGCCCAGCCAGCGCCCAGGACGTCGAGGCGATTTCCGTCTGGGGCCGGCGGGCCAACGCGCTTGGCCGGGCGATGTCGGCCAGCGAGGGCCGCGTGGCCTTCAGCGACTTCGCGGCGCGGCCGTTGTCGCGCCCGGGCGAACTGGCCGAGGTGGTGCCGGGCCTGGCCGCCACCCAGCATTCCGGCGCGGGCAAGGCCAACCAGTATTTCCTGCGCGGCTTCAACCTGGACCACGGGACCGACCTGGCCGCCTCGCTCGACGGCGCGCCCCTGAACCTGCCGTCCCACGCCCATGGCCAGGGCTATCTCGATCTCAACCCCCTGACGCCCGAGTTCATCCACGACATCAGCTTCCGCAAGGGTCCCTACGCGGCCGAGAACGGCGACTTCGCCACCGCCGCCGCGGTGGCCTTCGAGACCGCCGACCACCTGCACGGCGACGGGATTCAAGCCTGGATCGGCCAGAACCAGGCCTATCGCCTGGTCGGCGCCAAGGCCCTGAGCGACAATCTCATCGTCGCCGCCGACCTGACCGCCGCGCGCGGGCCCTGGACCACCCCGGAAGACCTGAGCAAGGCCAGCCTGCTGGGCAAGGCGCAGGTGGGCGGCTGGTCGATCACCGCCCTGGCCTACGAGGCGCGCTGGACCTCGACCGACCAGATTCCCCGGCGGGCGGTCGAGGCCGGAACCCTGGGCCGCTTCGACGCGGTCGACGCCACCGACGGCGGCGAGA